>NZ_RCWD01000036.1:0-56426 GCF_018448965.1 Photorhabdus hainanensis
TGAAATAAACTCATGAATAGAAATGCCTTTTTGGAATTGAATCTGATTTTTAGCCATTTTCATTTACCTCCACACAGACTTATTTTAAGTATACGCCTATGGGAGCTGAATTTAAGTGATAATCAGGAAGATTTTTGTGTCATCATATATCCAAAATGGAAAAACTGTCAGAGCGGTTATTGACGGGCAACAGCGTATTACTGCCATACTTGGTTTTTTGAATAATGAGTTTTCTTTGGATGAACCATATTCGGGAGAATATAATGGTTTATACTTTCAGCAATTACCAGGGAATGTCCAAGATAACGTTATTCTTGCCTACGATATTGACTTTAATGAGGCAAAAGGGTTATCCGACGCGGATTTAAGAGAGGTATATTCTCGGGTTAATAAATATTTGGTTGCATTGAATAAGCAAGAACTTCGAAAAGCAGACTATCCTGGTGACTTTTTGAGTGTTTGCGAAGCTATGGCGAATCATGATTTCTTCGATGAAGCAGGTGTGTTCACTGCAGCGGCAAGGCGTCGTTCTCTTGATGTTGAGTTTACTTCTGAATTGGTTGGTGCATTGGTCATTGGTGTTTCTGAACGTAAAGATGCAATAGACAGTTGTTATCAAAAGTATAGTGTATGGGATCATCAAGAAAGAAATGCTATAAAAAATGAATTTGAAGGTATTCTTAGTGATATATCTAAAATATTTCCTACAGATATTTTACCTATTCGTAAAACTCGCTGGAAGCAGAAGGCAGATTTTTATTCATTATTTATGGCCGTCTCACAATTGAGCAAGGAAGGGTTTTCATTACCAGATAATACAGACTCCTTACGTAGTGATTTAGAATTGATCGGCTCCTTAATTGCACCAACTTCTAATGTCGATATTTTAAGTAAGTATGCAGTATATTGTGTTTCTCAAGCTAACTCTGCGGCTAGTCGCAGGTGGAGAACGAAATTTCTGAAAGGTATTCTTCGAGGAACTTATGCTCGTAATATAGATGATATTGAGCAGCGGGAAGTGATTTTTAAACTGGCTGTTGATATAAGATGGGCTAGTGGAGAGTGTTTTCCATTAAATACGGAAACATGTAGAGTTTGTGGGCACAGTGAATCAGGAGTAATTGTAGCTGAGGCTGCTATAGTTTGGCCTATAAAATCTGAAGTTTTTCAGCTAACTAACCTTGAGTGGATCCATCGTCAATGTGTTGACAACGCTGGTGATATCATTGCCATCTTACCTGAAGAATTTGGCTATTTCGACGATATGGATGAGGAGTAATCGGTGTTTTACCGATTAAAGTGGTAATCATGACTAGTGAAAATGTACACCTGATACGCCAACGGACCTGTTACTCTATACCTGGAACAGTCAAGGCAACTAATGATCGCGAATATGATGTTGGTGAACTTATAAATTCAGGTGGAAATGCAGTTGTTCATGAATGTATTGATCGATTAAGTGGCGATAAGTATGCAATTAAATTCCAGGTTGAGTTAAGAGGTAATCGGCCGTTGAGATTCTCGCAAGAAATACAACTCCTTCAATCCTTTGATGACCCACATATTATTGGATATGTGGATCATGGTGAGGTGAAAGGGTATGAACTGCAGAGATCACATAATCGTATACCATCATCAAAAAAACAAATTCAAATAAATATACCTTTCGTAATTCTACAATTAGCAGTAAGCAGTTTATCTGAGTTTATTAAAGAACGACCAAGATTATCTTCTGCCGAGTATTTAGGTCAATTTATTGGCTTGACTAAAGCATTGGTAAAAATAAACGAAAAAGCTTTACATAGGGATATTAAACCTGAAAATATCTTGATTATGGGGAATACATGGGTAATTAGTGATTTTGGTTTGTGTGATGTTCTAGATGTTGAGGCAGATCTTTCTGGTGAAGGAGAGAGGATAGGACCAATTTTTTGGATGTCTCCAGAAGCATTGAATAAGCAATTAGGTTGTGACGACAAGATATGTCAAGCTTCTGATATATATCAGTTGGCAAGTGTCCTTTGGTATTCAGCATGTGGCCGACACCCTTCAGGAGTTGTTGAACGTGCAGATTGGGTTGGCCCCGAAGAAATATTTCCAATCCTTTTTCAGGCATTGGCACATAACCGTCATCGTCGTTATCAGACTAGTTCCGAATTTTGTGAAGCCCTTCTTTCGGCAATAGGAGTATCCTAGCGGTCCTGGATACTCCTTAGGGAATATTAGTTATTTATGGCAGATTGCACATGAGCCTCCTCCTTCATCCTCGCCATAGAGATCATCTATGTCGATAAGCGACTCACCTGGGCGTAAAGGATTGATTGGTTTTCTGGCCTTTTCTCGTTCTTTACGCTTTTCGAAATCAGAGATGATTTGGGCGATCCTTTCTGGATTTTCAAGAGCATCTAATGGTTCACCCTTTGTCCAAGTGAATGGTGAGCCATGTTCGATAGCATTTTTTTCGTAGCGCTTAGCTTCCTCAAATGCTTCTGGATGCCGTTCTCTTAATCTCACCCATTCAATTTTTTGCTGAAAAAAGCAAAATGTGCAGCCACTACGTGAACGCCAATCGTAATATCTAGGTAGACCAACTCCTGATGAATCAAGAATATCTATAACACCTTTACGGTCAATGCCCGAATTTCTGAATGGTAAGCTAATGGTTAAGTTGGCGTTTTTTGAGCTATAGCCTTCGCGATATTCTTCATCTGCTCTTATTGCTACGTAACTAGTGACTTTATCACCAGCTGCGAGCATTGGGCGGACCCATTGTTCAAAGGGAGCCAGTTTTAATTGTCGTGTGCACCAGCGAGTTTGTGGTGAGGGTAGGTAATGATTATATTCGCGCAACCAGAAATCGAAGTCACGTCTAGGATTTAGTCGTGCAATTGGCTTGCCCAAAAATCCTTCTAACCGGCCAAGAAATTCGTAGACTTCAGGTAGTTCTTTGCCAGTATCAGTAAAAAAATAGTCAATATCCAGCTCAGGCCGAGTTTGGCGCATGAAAACAGCCAGTGCAGCACTGTCTTTACCACCGGAAATGCCAAGAACGTGCTTTTCAGTCATTCAGAACCTCTTCGCCATGTTGAGCGAGTTGAATACAGGCTTTACCTAATGCAGCCATTATTATTTCCGAACTCAACCCTTTTGCAGACAATGTATTAATCAGTTCATCGGTTAGGTTATCGATTTGTTGATTATATTGTTCTGGCACACTAAATTCGTGTGTAAATGTATGCATTTCAGCACCAGCACCAATAACCACTGCAAATGCTTCGCTTGTTGGTTTCCGTCCTTGTATCGCCACTAGTGCTTCAGACTGACGAAAGCGCAATGCAAAATGAGCTATTTCCATGAGCGCAGAGTCAATATCCCGATCATTCCAGTCTCTTGGTGGCTTGTTCGCGGCAAGGCTGAGGATGCCTTCTATCGTAGTATTACTACCGTCATACGTGGTTAGGCGAGTAGAAAATGCGTCTTGCCGTAGTTCACCTGTAATACCAGACAGTGTTTCTGCGCGCCCTTGTAACACAGACAAATCATTTTTATCAGCATTTAGGGCCTTTAACATGCTTGATGCTATTTGATGTAACAATTTGTCGTAGGCATTCCAGATTTCTTCGATTGGTGTTTGTAAAGCATCAATATAATCTTGACCACTGTCCACATCCAAAGCTGCTGCTAAGTCGATAAACAAGACTTTGTGAGGATCGCTAGCTTTCAGTAAGGTATCCCGTACCTTTTTGGCCTCAGATGAAAGTCTTGCTGTTCTTTGCGTCCAACTTGGTAACCCTATGACCATAGCAACCAGGCTTCTAGCTGCTTCTAAAGGATCAGCTGAATCAGATGTTGCGCCAATGGAAGCAAGAATTCGGCCTATCCCTTCTAGGATCTTTTGTTTTTCATTATCTATAACAATCCAGCGCAAGGCGAATCGCCTCTCATCTTGCAAGTATTCATCAATATCTGCGTCAGTGATATTTGGAATAAATAGCCCGTCTTTGTAGACGGCAATATTTCCCTTATACGCCAGTAAGAAGGCCATGAATACTATCGGTATGACTCCTTTTTTTAGACCAAAAGGAGGTGTTGTCCAAAGCGTGTGTACTTCAGATGCTGATATTTTGATGTTTTTATTTTGGAGTAATTCATGCGTTTTCTCCCAAAGAGCAGAAAATGAAGCATTTATTCCACTCACAGGGGGGAGAAAATGATAGTGTCCAGCATTGTCTTTTCTATACAATCCGGTACTATATAAAATAGTTTCGTGAAGCCCTCGTGTTGCAGGATATCCCTCTATGCCAAGATGAGGTTTCCCCTCGTTTTCGAGCATTCGGTACAATAGTTCTCGTCTGGCTTTGACGCTATTACTAGACAGATTGTCTCGATTAACCAGTTCACTCCACAGCCGTGGGGCTTTGTAATAAACGTTATCGGCAAGAGAGGAGGCGATTGAAGATAGTGTCTCTTTTGGCTCTGACTCAATATTATCAGCATACCAATCTGCGGTTGCTAACGCTTCGGCTAATTGCTCCTCTAGTGTTGTTTGTGTTGCAATCGTTCTTGCATGAACTTCCCGTCGTGCGACAGTATCACCCTGTAGCTCGTGCCCACGTTTAGTCTGTACGATTTGGAGTGCCAAAAGTTCAGTGCCTAAGTCTACTATGCGCAAATAGTTATTCGGCACTCCGACAACGATCGGCCATGGTTTTGACCGGGCAGCATTAGCACATGAAAGCTTGGCTTTGTTTTCATTGATATTTTGCTCAGGAAGCGCAAGTAGGAATAATCCAAATTCACCATTACTTGGTTGAAAGCCCTCAGCAAATTTCTGCACATCGTCTAATCGACAAAGTGCAATATTCATCCAACGAAATGAACCTGTCTGGTGGTAGTGTCGTTTAGCTATAATTGGATAAAGATTAGCAAGTCTATTTAATAAATTGAAATCTACTCCTGACATAGCAGCACGAGCCTGCGACACAGCTTGGTCAATATTAAAATCACTTCCTTCAAAAACAGACCACGCACCAATATGCTTTTTAAATATAATCACGTGCCATTTGGACAGTTCTTCAAGCGCAGCCCTAACTTCTTCTTTGGTTATATTAAGAAACAACGACTCAAGAATAGTCGTTTCAGCAATTAACCCCGATCCATCTTTGAAAAGGTCTAGGATGGCAATGTTTTTAATTAAAGCGATGTGCAATGCGTTATCAGATTTTGCTTCTGCACGCTCCACTGCATCGACTGCTTGGGCCCAACGGTGACCATCGTTTGAGGCAAGGATTAGCTGTTCAAGGTTTGCCTGGAGATAGTCGAAGTAGTTTGACGGCAAATACCAAGTAGCTTCCTTCACAGCAGTTGTACCCAGGAAGGTCTGAAATCCATATGGTTCAGATGAGGAAAGGAAGCCAAATGTAGATCGCTCATTTTGCCCAAATTGACGTTTTGATATAGGGCCTAGTAGCGCAGCCATTACTGGGTGTAGTGGCCAGCAAAGGGCTAATGCATGTTCGTACTGATCGCCAACCATAGGGCGTCGCTCACGTATTGCATTAGCAACTATATGTGCCACACCTTTAGCATGATCAGGTCTAATATGAACTTGGAGAGCCTTACCTATAAGTTCAACAATCTCATCACTGCCAGCAACTAAGGGTATATCTGTATAGCGACCCTGAATTTTAGCCCACTCATCACGAGTCTCAAGTCCAAGGCGTGTAGCATATTGACCAAAAGATTGGTGAAGTATGCCAATAATAACGACCTTACCATTAGTGCGAGCGGCCGCTTCGGCTAACTCTTGGTAAAAGTAAATATCATCACCATTACCTAGAGCCGATGCTTCCAGAAATTTACCCAATTCGTCAAGAATGAGCAAAGTACCGTCTAAACTTTCTTGTTCTGCTGCAGAACAAATATATTTAATCAGTAGTGATGCAGACTTGCCATAATCTTTTTCCTGCCCACATACTTTATTCAAAGTATGCGAAATTTGTTGGATTACGCTACCTCGACGACCAACTACGGGTAAAACCAGCCAACCCTTTTTAACTTGGAATACTTTATCAAAGTCGCTGTGTGGAGATACGTTTAACATAGCCCGAGCTTTGCTACGTATAGCCTCGTTGGGTGATAATGCGCTTGCAAGGGCGATTGATAGAGATGATTTGCCACTTCCATACGGTCCAGTCCAAGTAAAAGCGCGTTGTTGGCTATTAAGCAACTGTTTTGACATGTTTTCGAGTACAGTTTTTGCCGTGCCATTACATATATACCCATCAAGCGCATCTTCGCGTCCAAGGTCGGTATCAATACGGATAGAACGTTGGTACTGCCTCGCTATACGAACCTGTTCTGACAGCAGGTTTCCATGATGTTCAGTCATAAGCCTTCCTGAGCATATTCAACATTACTTCTTCTGTTTCTGATATTTTTCGATGAACTTGACGTAAACCGGCGATATCGGTCCATGCGAAGGAACCTTCAGTTAATTCCTCCAACGTGAATAAACGTTCTGCTATGGAATCCTCATCAAGCTTAAAAACTCTCCCGGGTGAACCCTCACCATATGCAATAGATTCAAATGATAATGTGCTGAGATTTTTGGCTTTCTGTTCCCAATAATCGATCAAAGCGTATGTAAACACCCCATCTGATAGAGTGATCTTAGGGCCACGACGGAATGAAAAATGCCCCTTTTTCTCTTCTGTTACGAGGCCAAGCTCTCCGAGCATAGGTTCTGCGAAATCTTCTGGTGTACCACCACCTGATCGGGGAGCATAACTACGCAAACATGTCTCAATATCCCGTGAGAGAGTCATTGTCGATAACTTACGGCCCGGACTACATTGAGCTGCGTATTCAGTTAAAAGGTTCCGGAGGTCCTCATGTGTAAAAGAGGGGGATACAACATGGTTAAAAAACCAGTACCAAGTAGTAGAGCGATGCCCTCTTCCTGACAATTGCCAATGGCTTAACCAAGCTGTCGAAGAATGTTCAGAGTAAGGATCTAACCCTTTGTCATCAAATATTTTTTTTGCAAATTCGGTGAGTTTAAATTTGCCATCTTCTTCCCGCATTACTTCACAAGCAAGTGCCCAATGCTTGATTGATGCGACCATATTTTTGCCAACACCAAATTTGGCAATGGCCTCATCATCAGAGAAAATGGATTTATCGATAGACCCATCCGACTTTGCACAGCTGTAGGCTTTTTTTAGCCACATCTGTCTTAGTGGAAAGGTCTCGTGACCAGAAAAGTGAGCCATGGCTTATCCTAATGCAATAACAACCTAAATATAAGCAGATTGTACATGAACTGGAGAGTTTCTCCAGTAGTAGGTTAAATTGCTAATTGTGTATGATATTAACGATAATCACATCCTGTTTTTGATTATTTTTCAATTAATTTTCAATGTGTTAATGGTTTGTTTTTGTTGGCTTGTGCTTGTTGCCCAAGGTTGCATCATTATGCAGCTCTTGGGTATCGATACATCTGCATTCCAGAGAGGATGTGTTGTCTATACCTGCCCTATCCTTGACTACACCCGAAAGAACATTCTTCTCGACCGTAAGATTTACTATGTTCTTTAGCGAAGTAGCTCAGTCGGAAAGTGAGTTTATCTTAAGTTGTCCTGTAGCCTGCATCATTGGTGTCCAGGTAATAAAGCGGATTCTCAGGGAAGTGAATCAACGTTCGGTATTCAGGCTGATGACTCAGTTGTAAGGCACTCAGCCAGGCTTCCTGTATCAGAGAAGCCAACCCAGTTCCGTTTTCACGGTAACTACCCAGTCTATTGAAAGACGAGCAGCACAGTGTGGTAATGCGACTTCTGGTTTGTTTTACCCACTTCCCGCACCTAGGCGTAACGCAGGTGACTTGGATAGATTCGTTTACCTTGCTTCAGCTTACTTCTGTATCGTGCTTTAATCCTCGTATCAAGGGATTCGATGAATCGGGATATCAGGTTCTGCCGTAAATTGAATATATCGTCCGTAAGGCGCATGTCTACCCGTATAGCCATGGTTCGAGGATGCTTTGTTGTTGCATTATCAATTATGCGAAACATGCGTTGTAGATAAGTGGTGTTAAACGGTGCATGACGGTGATCGGGCAGATATTATTAAACATAAGACTTTCCTTGAAAGTTTGTTATGGGCATGGTAAAGCCCTACTCATAACGGCTGGTAAATGATTTAAGGGGATGATTGAGCGATTGCTGTGTCCGCATTAGAGCATTCAGACTATGGGGATACATGACTGTACATGTGACAGTCATGGTCAGATATTATCGTTAGATGGACATTTTTTATATATTGATTTGTTATGTAAAATTACCAATCCATCAGGTTACGTTTGACAATCCCTTTAGCTCTGTCGCGTGAATGGCGAAAGTTGGTCGATTTTTACTCCGAAATTATGTTTCCCCATATAATAGTTATCTGGTGTGCCAGGTATGTGTTGTTAAAGCGATTCACTTATCCCGGCTGTAGATCACCGTTCTGCTCCTCGGGCTGACCGAGAAGGTGCCTGATGCTTCACTCCTGAGTCAGAACCGCCGCCGTTTCAACCATACGGCGGTCTTCCAGTAGATTTTTGACCACATTGTCGAACAGGCAATGGCCAAAGGATTGGTAGGAGGTCGGGTACTCTATAACTGACAGCACCTACCTGAAAGCCAGTGTGAATCCACATAGATCAAAGAACGAACAACGTGCTGTGCCCCTTGGCACCTATTTTGGTGTATTGGATAAAGCCGTCAGTGAAGACCGGGCCGCGGCCGGGAAAAAAAACCTGAAGCCAGCCCTTAAGGAACGGCAGAGAAAGAAGAAGGTCAGTACCACCGATCCGGACAGTGGATTTATGCATCGGACCAACAAACCCAGAGGATTCTTTTATCTTGACTACCGTAGCGTGGATGGGAAAGTCGGCATCATTACTGATACCTACTCCCCCCGGCAATTTCCACGACAGCCAGCCCTTTATTGAGCGCCTGGCGCGTCAGCTCAAGTGATTATCTCTGAATCCCCTCGCGGTTGGGCTGGATGCGTGCTATTTTACGGCCCCGGTTTGTTGCTTAACGGAACAGTTAGGAGTCATGCCGATAATCGGTTATCGCCGCCTGAATAAGGGGCTGAACGTCTTCCAGAAGAGGCATTTTACTTATGACAAGCAGCAGGACTGCTATGTGTGTCCCCCAGGGCGAAAAATTGATTTATAAAACGATTCGCCGGGAGGGATACCGGCATTATCAGGCTGCGACGGATATCTGTCAGTATTACCCGAAATGCGCGTTCTGTACGCAGGCTGAAAGGGGGTAAAACGCTCACCCGTCATGCCTGGGAGGACAGTAAGGAGCAGGCAAGGGAAAACTGGCTAACGCCGTGGGGTAAAAAGACCTACAAGCGGCGAAAGGAGACGGTAGAACGCAGTTTTGCGGATGCGAAGCAACATCATGGGCACCGTTACGCCCGTTTCCGCGGGTTACAGAAAGTTCAGATACAATGCCTTCTGGCAGTAATATCCAAAATATCAATAAGATAGCGTTGCTAGTCGCCATGTTTTGTTACTTTTATTGCTGGATACAAGAGGCATATGGTATGGCAAGGGCAAAAATGGAGCATCGGTGGGCGATCACATGGGTCTGTGAGGAAAATGGTCACAACATTTTTCATCATGAAAAAACAAACCACGGTATTTTCAACGAGGTTTGTCAGCGGTCTGAGCCAGTCAGTTGCTTAACTGACTGGCATTACTCCCACAGGGGGATGAAAAAGCGGCAAAAATCATCGACATTACAGAAAATTTCAACTAATTTACCCATAGCCTGTTTCTCCCCGGAGCTGTTTTAGGCGTTCACTAAAACTTTGTTCCTGGAACAGGCTCCCCGTTAATTTCTTATCCAGAATTTGGGTTACATTAGATTCCTGCTTAACACACCACACACATTGGCTTACCTGAAACTGGCTCGGGGTGAATTTCCGCTTCAATGCTGAATACCCGCTGCAATAATTTCGGTGTCATAACCTCCTCGGGCGAGCCTTGGGCGACAATCTGCCCTTGCGAAAGCAGCACCAGGTGGTCACAGTACCGGCTAGCCTGATTGAGGTCATGAAGTACGGTCACGACCGTTTTTCCTTCGTTGTTCAGTTCACGCAGCAGCTTCATCAATTCCACCTGATGGTTGATATCTAGGTACGTCGTGGGTTCATCGAGCAGCAGCACCGGCGTATTTTGGGCCAGAACCATCGCCAGAAAAGCGCGTTGGCGTTGCCCGCCAGAAAGGTCGGTAACGCGTTTATCGGCAAGATGGCTAATCTGCGTTTTTTCCATTGCTTGTTGTACAAGATGACGATCATGAGATGTTAAACGCCCCCAGAACGTAAGCCAGGGGCTGCGTCCGTATGCAACCAATTCATGGACGGCGATCCCCTCTGGTGTGAGAGGGTGTTGCGGCAAGAGCGCCAGATGTCTGGCGAGCTTGCGTGAGGAAAAGTGCGCTAAAGGTTGACTATCTATTGTTATCTTTCCAGATAATGGCGTTAATAGCCGCGAAAAGCATTTCAGTAATGTCGATTTCCCACAGCCGTTGGGGCCGAGCAGCGCCGTAATTTTCCCTGTCGGGAGGGTGAGCGACAGGTCATTCAGAATGCGTTTCTCCCCGTAGCCCGCAGATAACTTTTCCGTAGCCAGTTGCATTTAACGTGTCCTCACTAAAAGCCAGAAGAAATAAGGAGCGCCAATGATGGCGGTCAGCACGCCAGCAGGCAGTTCCATTGGCGGGGCTATGCTCCTTGCCAGCAAATCGGCTAGCAGCAGAACTTGTGCGCCCATAAGCATGGATGCGGGTATAAGCCAGCGATGCCGTCCTCCCACAAGTCTGCGAACGAGATGGGGCACCACGAGGCTGATAAAGCCAATCGGCCCGCAAACGGCGACACTTGTTGCGGCAAGCGCTACTGCCAGCATTAATCCCCAGGATTGTACCTGTAGGAGCGAAACGCCCAGTGTGCTGGCGCTGTCATCACCGAGCGCCAGCAAATCTAAATCGCGACAAAAGCGTAGGCTGAGCGGTATCAATATCATCAATACTGGCAGGGCTGTAGCCACAAACTGCCAGTCGCGTCCCCATAGACTGCCGGTCAGCCATAGAAGCGCGTTATTGATATCTTGTGGGCGTGAGAGCATTAGGTAATCGGTGATGCTTGTCCAGGTAGCTGAAAGTGCCACGCCAACCAGTGCAAGGCGCAGCGGCGAAGAGGGGCCGGCAATTGCCCGCAGCAGGATTAGCGCGGCCATTCCACCACCAAAAGCAAGGAGAGGAAGCCACTGTACCGGCAGAGAAGGGAAGAGGATCAGTGTGCTTATCGACGCCAGGCTTGCTGCATGATTTACCCCCAGTACATCGGGGGAGGCCAGTGGATTACGGACAATACCCTGAACCAAGACGCCGGAAAGCGCCAGTGCTGCGCCTACAGCGATGGCGAGTAAAATACGTGGTAGGCGGTACTGTGTTAGCACAAAGTGGTGTTTGTCACTGGGTTGCCAGCCGTTTATTAACGCTTCCCAGGGAAGTGGTTGTGCGCCCATGCGTAGCGCTAGCACCAGCGTAACTGCCAGCAATATTACTAACAGCGAGATAACCTGACGATTCATGTTCGCCTCCTTGCCAGCCAGACAAAGCAGGGTGCGCCAATCAGAGCCAGTACCGCTCCTGCCGGGAGTTCTCCTGGCCAGGCCAGCGCACGGGCCAGTAAATCCGCAAGTAGCATAAACACCGCTCCCAGCAACATGCACATTGGCAGTGTGCGGCGCAGATCATAGCCGACCCAGAAACGCGCCAGATGGGGCATGAGCAGGCCAATAAACACGATCGGCCCCGCCACACTGACGCAAGCCCCCACCAGAGTCAGTACCGCCAAACTGACGAAGATACGCAGGCGAGTTAGATTCACGCCAAGAGTATGGGCACTAACATCGCCAGCGTTGAGCAGATTAAGCGATTTCGCCAACAATAGAACTACAGGTACAGTGACCGCCACGAAAGGGAATAGTTGCCAGAATTCAGGCCAGCGGACATGGGAGACTCCCCCCGCCAGCCAGTAAAAAATGCCGTAAGCATGATCTTCGGCAAGCAGTAGCGTAATACGTGTTAGTGCCATACATAAGGCCGATAAGGCAATGCCCGCCAGAATTAGCTGGTTGCGATCGTATTTTTGCTGCCAGCTACCACTTGCGGCCATCACCATCATCCAGCTAATTCCTCCGCCGCAAGCCGCCACCAAGGAAATGGAATATCCGGCCAGCGGCGCTGGGCTGAAAGCGCTGACTAGCGCCATTGCCAGCGCTGCGCCACTGTTAATGCCCAATAAGGAGGGCGAGGCCAGAGGATTATGAGTGAGCGTCTGGAGTAGCGCGCCGGACAATGCCAGAGCTGCGCCGAGCAGAATAGCAACCAGACTGCGTGGTAGCCGCAGATTAATAACCAGTGCTTCAGGCAGTGTCGGTGTATGACCTGGCATCAGTGCCTTGAGCGCACTGATGGCGGGAATGGGAATAGCGGAATAGCAAAACAGACTTAGCCAGAACGCACTAAACAGTGCAACCAGCGGCAATCCCCAAAGCCAGACCGGATGATGGCGGCGTCTCATGGTGTTTCATTAACTGACTGATGATGGAAGATTTTTACCGCATCACTGCCAATACGTTCAGCGGCAAATATCCCGCGCATACGAGCCCAGGTGTTGCTGTCTACCGCCGCTATCTGATGCTTGTGCTGTGCTGTCATCATCTGCCACAGCGAATCTTGCTGCCAGCGCTTGACGATGCTCTCTTGGCGATAGTGGGCCACGATAAGCCAGTCAGGATTGAGCGCCAATAATTGTTCAAGGCTGAGAGAAGTCATTGCTGCATGGTTAATTGGCGTGGGAACCTTTAGCCCTAATGCCGTTAAGACGCTGCCGGTATAGGTATCGCTAGAGTGCAAGTTAAATTGCTGTTCGCGCGAGGTGCCAAAAATCACACTGACGCCTTGTGGCAACTGGCTGGCATAGCCTTTCATGCGTTCACGGTGCTCTGCCAGCCGTTTCTGCATCTCACTCTCTTTCCCCATCACTTTGCCGATGATCGCGGCAGATTGCAGGTTTTCTTCATAGGTTTCGTTGCGGGATTTGAGTAACAGGACGGGAGCGATACCCTTTAGCGCCCGATAAATCCCCGCGTGGCGTTGGCTATCTGCAATGATGAGATCCGGCTTCAGCGCACTGATGGCTTCAAGGCTTGGCTGAGCGCGAGTGCCCGTTGATTGCCAGGGCTTAATACGCTGGCGAACATCCGAGAGGATACGCTGCGGATCGTTATCATCGGCAATACCCACCGGGCTGATATTGATGGCGGCCAACGCGTCAGCAAACGACAATTCCAGCACGACTACGCGCTGAGGAACAGTATCGAGGGTAAAACTGCCCTGTTCATCCTGTACCGTGATCGCAATGGCATGGGGCAGGCTGGTGAAGAAGAGCAAAACGATAAACATAACGTGAATCGGTGCAAGCATGATTTAGCTCCAGAAATAGCAAAGCCGGGCAATAGCCCGGCGAACGGATTAATGTAACGTTAGAATTTTACAGAACCCTGCATATAGAACGTACGTGGCTGCCCGGCGTAGATGCCTTTGTTATTGTCATCATAGGAACGGGTGTAATACTCGTGGTCAAAGATGTTTTTCACCCCAAAGGCCAGACTCAGATTAGCCATTTGTGGACCGAAGTCATACGCCACGCGGGTATCCCACAACATAAAGCCCGGAATGCGACCAGTGCTGCCATTCGCGCTTTCCTGCACGGTATTAGCGTTATCAGCAAACTGACTGGATTGGGATGTGCTGTTGAGGTTGAAAGTCCAGTTGCCCGGTTTGTAATCTATGCCAAATGCGCCTTTATGTTTCGGTGAGAATGGCACTTGATTCCCGTAGGTGTTGCCTTCTTCACGAATTTCTGCGTTCACATACGTGTAGCTGGCGTAAACCGAAACGTTATTCAGTTTAGGCGTAAGTTCGGAAAGATCATAACGTGCCTGAGTTTCCAGCCCTGTGTGTCGGGTTTTTCCACGTGCCGTAACGGTATCGTTAGTCTGGTTGGAGTCGTACTGATTGTTGAAGTTAATCAGGAACAGCCCCATTTCCGCTGCTAATGCGCCGTCATCGTAGCGAGTTCCAACTTCCCAAGTTCGCGCCTTTTCCGGTTCTACATTGCCGCTTTTCACCGCCTTGCCAATTTGGCTGTACTGTACGGTGCCGAATGAACCTTCCGTATTGGCGTAAAGATTCCAGCTATCAGTAATATGATAAAGAACATTGAGTGCGGGCAATGGCGCATCGTAACTTACTTCTTGGCGGCTGCCTTTCACATTGTTGTTTTGGAAGGACTTGATATGTTCGAATCGTATCCCCGGCGTGATGGTCCAGTTGCCGATATCAATGCGGTCGTCAATATACCAAGCGTGTGCTTGGGTGCCGGAGCGGGTATTACGGTCATAAGGGCTAGATGTGCTAGGTAGTTCGCCGCTGCGGGTGGCGGTGTAGTAACGCATTTCGTGACTGGATTCATTCACATAACGGTAGCCAATCCCTACTTCGTGGGCCGAAGGACCTAAATTGAAGAGCTGGCTATAGCGAGGTTCGATGCTGCGCACCCAGTATTCTCGCGGGGAAAGGGTAATGCGCTTGCCCTGTTCAAGATAACCGCTGCGCAAGGTATGGGTATATAAGCCTTGAATATTGAATTTGTGCTGCTGGTCGGGTTGATACTGATAGCTGAGACTTGCGAGCTGACGGCGACCCCAGAAGCGGTCATATGGGCGAGTGGATTGCCAACGATTGGCATCGTAATCGGCGCGTGAAAGGCCGCCGGGCATATCCGCGCTGCCATCGTAATATTGCAATAGGCTGTTGAAGGTGTGCACTTCATTGGGTGCATAGCGGCTTTTGAGCATCATATCGTCAATGTGCGTGGCGCTGTGTTCGCGCCAGTCGCTGCCGCGTGTGCCGGAGTAGAGAAGCGCTGTGCCGAAACCGTTATCTGTCGTACCGCCAATCATCAGATTATGGGTTTCTTTGGGATTATTTTGTGAGGATGTGGGGCTAAGCTGGCCTTCTACGCTTGCGTCAATACCAAAATCCTGCGGGATAGCGCGGGTCACGAAATTCACTACGCCACCGACGCTTTGCGGCCCGTAACGCACGGCACCGCCGCCGCGTACCACATCTATTGCATCCATGTTGCCGAGAGATACGGGCGCTAACGATAGTTGTGGCTGGCCGTAAGGCGCGAAGGGTACCGGAACGCCATCCATCAGAACCGTAGAACGGCTGGCGAGACGTGGGTTCAGGCCACGAATGCCAAAGTTCATCGCCAGATCGTGACTACCGGTACCGTTGTTTTCCGGTGCGTTGACGCCGGGAATGCGGTTCAACACTTCACGCATTGTGGTTGCGCCTGTTTTCGCAAAATCTTCCCGGCGGATGACATCACGCGCGCCTGCATGTTCAAACACGTCAGCTTCACGCGCACTACCTAGCCAGTCGCCTACCACGGTCAGCACGTCTTTCTGCGCAGCAGGGGCGGGTTCGAGTGTGAACGTGTTATTGCCCAATGTTTTTACCTGCAAATCAGTGCCGGCCAGCAAGGTGTTCAACCCATCGGTGATGGAGTAATTGCCGTGTAGACCACTACTCTGTTTGCCGTGGGTTAAGCTGGCATCGACTGAAAGGGTAATACCGGCGTGGGAGGAGTACTGATTAAGAACTTTATCCAGTTCGCCTGCATTAATGTCATAGTGTACGCTAGCTGGCTCTACCGCAGCATACGTTATCCCTGAGGTTAGGCAAGCCGCCGGTAACAGGCTCAAACGAATCGCCATTACCAGCGGTGTTGCTTTGTGAAGCGCGCGCAGTGGCTGTGCACGTAAAGGCATCATAACGTCTCCATAATCATTTTGTTGCTGTATTCATTTATGAAGTCGAACGAGGAAACAAAAAGGGACAATTGAAAATGATTATTTTTTACGTTAACGATTTTTCTACAGGCAGAACATTTACCCAGTACCTCGTAATATATTGAATTTTAACGGGAAGTGTTTTCCCAATGACGGATAATATCGTATCGGTATTTTTTATCGGGAAAGTGCCGCTTAACCGTAGCGAGGCGACGGCCGGGTCGCAGCGTAATATACCGCTTCGATAACGGGCGAGGGTTGCTATCACTTCACTCAGTGGCTTATCGCTGAAGCTTAGTATACCCTGCGTCCATGCGTTGTCTTCGTCGGTTGCTGCGGTCAGTTCACCAAAATCGGTGGCGCTGAATTTTAGGCTTTCACCCTGACGCACAATACATTTGCGGTCAGTGCCAGTTAGTATCACCTCTACAGCATGTTGCTGCACGCTAAGTAGTGTGGTGCTGGCTTCCTGACGAACCGTAAACTTGGTGCCTAGCGCGGTCAGTTGTGCATGGCGGGTTTGTACATGCAACAGTTTTGCCTCGGTATCATGCCCGGTAGTGATAGCAATTTCGCCATACCGGAGATGTACCACACGTTGTTGAGGGGTAAAATGGACATCTACGGCACTGTCGGTATTGAGTGTAAGCAGCGTACCATCGCTCAGTCGATGATGCTGGACATCCCCTTTAGCAGTATGGTAATCAGCCCGCAGACCTTCTCCCACTTCTGAACACCACAGTTGCCAGCCACCGCCAGCCCCCAGTAGCAACAGTATGCTTTTCATCATCCTGCGTCGCGACAGCTGAGTTTCTTGAAGTGCATGGCTTGCTACATTACCTGGCACTACAAGCATCTGGTTACGCAGATTTTCCACTTGCTGCCATGCCCACTGATGATCTTGATGCTGTTCGTACCAGCGTTGCCATTTTTCAGTTTGCAGCGGACTTACCTGATCGCTACTTAGTATCGCATACCAGTGCGATGCTGCTTTTAATGCCTGGCGGCGAGAATGGGTCAACATGGTATTCATATCAGAGTCCATGCTCCAGGCGAAACAGCAGGCAGTGCTCAGTGGCTTTAGCCATATATTTTTTCACGGAACTGACGGACACATTGAGGCGTGAAGCAATGTCGCTGTAGGTCAGATTTTCAAGCTGAGACAATAAAAACGCTTGGCGTGTTTTGTTGCTCAGACCATCGATCATCTGGTCGATTTGCTGGAGTGTCTCAAGTTGACACTGACGGATTTCTGGCGAAGGCATAAGCGCTTCGGGCCGTTGTGCCAGCAGTTCCAGATAGGCTTTTTCCAGCGCGTTGCGGCGAAACAGATCGATCATTACCCTTTTTGCGATCGTGCAGAGGAAAGATTTTTGGTCGCGAATGGTTTGTAGCGAGTCGCCGGCCATCACACGCAGGAAGGTATCCTGTGCTACGTCGTCGGCGTCAAAGGACGATTGCAGTTTGCGCGTGAGCCAGTTTTTCAGCCAGCCATGATGCGCGCCATAAAGCGATTCAAGGGTTAGCTCAGCGTTAGCGGAAACAACAATGTGGTCAGACATAACCTATAGCATCAAAAATCAATAATCACGGCATCATCTTAATGTGAGAATAGTTATCATTACAATCATTACTAAGGTTTTTTATTTCATGTTGACGTGACTTAAGTCAGCATAGTCTGGAGACCTATCTCTGTTTCGTTAAGATGTTGGAGAAAGCGGTTAATGAAGAT
Source organism: Photorhabdus hainanensis (assembly GCF_018448965.1). Classification (NCBI taxonomy): domain Bacteria; kingdom Pseudomonadati; phylum Pseudomonadota; class Gammaproteobacteria; order Enterobacterales; family Morganellaceae; genus Photorhabdus; species Photorhabdus hainanensis. The sequence continues at coordinate 17,733 of NZ_RCWD01000036.1, forward strand.
TGAGCTACGGTTGGAAAAAACTGAAGCCTGTCATAAAAGAGCGGTAGAGAAAGTCGATATGGCCGACCAGAAAGTGGATTTATACACCGAGCCAATTAACCTAAAGAGCGCTTTTTACTTACTCCATAGATCCCGATTTGCTCAGGTTAGACTAAGTGGTTTATCGTTTTTCGTGCTATCTGAAAGCAAAGGGTTACAGAAACTTTCACTCATTCGAGTAAAAGTAAATATGCCTTATCCTGAACGTGATAAAACAGGTATTTAAGAAAAGCCGTTTTTGTCTATCAGTGTGGTTTTAGAATCTGGGAAAAGAGGCAAGTGCACTATGAGTAAATAGGTAAAAACCTAAATCATTAAAGGTAAAAAGAAGTGATTAAGGATTTTTAAAAGTGGGTAAAAAATCTGATGTTATGTTGACATTAAAAGAGGAAACATCGGAGAAAACAGGTTTTAAATTGATTAACCAAAGTGTAAAATAACAGTGTTAACCCAATAATACGATGTTATATCAAAACATTTAACGGGATTAACGGGATTAACGGGATTAACGGGATTAACGGGATTAACGGGATTAACGGGATTAACGGGATTAACGGGATTAAAATTTATTAAAGAAATGGGCGTTGATTTTAATACCATTAATATACCTTTTACCCTTTCTGGTTTTAAGCCGCGTTAGGGGATGAAAAAAAACTATTATATTTGCATAAACTATCTAATGAAAACCATTTGTTAAATGAATTTTTATTTAAAAATATGAAAAACCTCGGAATGGGAATTGTTTTACAGATTTATTATCTTTATTAACGTGGTTTACTATCTCTTTTTACCTGCGTATTCTTTTTTTTTGTGTGTGATTATACGCTTATTTTTAACAATGATTAATCAGCTAAGAGTAAAAAAACAGGTGCTCCATTAATGCGAGGTTTTTAAAAGGTGAAGGGTGACTAAAAACGGCCTATTTACTACCATGTTTAATGTATTTATCAGCAATGGTGTTATTCGATTTTTTTATATTTAACTATAACCAGCAATGGCTATTTAAAAATGTAAATGCAGGGGTGGTGTTTTTTATGTAATTGATTTAAATAAATTAGCTTTTAATGAGAATAGTTAATTGAATCTAAATTTATTAACAGATAATTGAAAATAAACCAGCGCGTAAAATAATATTATTGAAACAGAAGGATATGAAAGTATTTTACTGCCGTTATTTTATGAAAAAAACCGTAAAAAATAATGAAATAAAAAAGGATAAAATGGTTGATTTGGTAGGATTTAATCTCTTAAAGATAGGTTTTTATCCGAAAAAAATAAGGGTAGTGACCTATAAAAACTGATTAAAGTTCCTGATAAGATAGTGTCAGTAAATATAAAAAGTAGGCGTCAAAAGTAATAAAAAACTGTTAAATCTTTATGCTGATTAAATAACTTTCTAAAATAGTGCTACACCTTACACACGTTACGTGACATATAACTCTATATATAACAATTGGTTGAATAAAACCACGTATAGCGTAATTATGAAACCTTATTTAAAATCAGTGGTTGAAAAAATGAATTTTAACAATAGCTTAAAACCTACCCATCATAAAGCTGCCAATGAAAACTGAGAAATAAAAATGGGTTTAATTAATGCTTATATTTCCAGGAAAAAAGATAAATAAGAATATGAATCTGCTAATTCGATAATCTATTTTTCAAAATGAGTCGCTTTAATAGTGTTTTTAATCGGAGAATAAACCCTGTCATAAACCAGTTAAATAATTGATGATAAAAAATCGGCATAACAAAATCCCCAGATAAATGATTTAACCGAATACAAATTGGGTTACTTGCAGCGTTATTATATTGCATTTGTTGTACAATTCTGTGATGCCTTAAATACGTCAGTTTAAATTACAGTCTCAAAAAAGAGGTCGGATATTTTTAGATAGTATAGAGGGGAGGTAAATTTAGTTTGTGAAATATGCTATAATTCTATTTGTTTTTGTTAAAGAGGAAAATGGAATGAAAGCGATATCAAAAATTAAACGCTCGCATATCATGAGGTCTATACACTCAAAAAACACAAAGCCGGAAATCATTGTCGGAAAAATCCTGAATAATCTTGAGATTAATCACATATCTCAATGTGAAAAAATATATGGTAAACCAGATTTTGTATGTGTCGAGCATAAAGCCGCCATACTTGTTAATGGCTGTTTTTGGCACAGTCATTCGTGCCACATGTTTAGGCCGCCAAAATCTACAAGTGAATATTGGACCAAAAAGCTCAAAAATAATATAGAAAGAGATATGCGTGTTATATCTAATTTGAGCAATCTTGGTTATAGGGTTCTGGTTGTATGGGAGTGTGCATTGTTAGGGAAGAAAAAACTGGATAGCATTATTTTGCAGGATTGTATTGAAGAGTGGATTTTTACAGGTATTAGAAATTGCGAGATAGACTATCAAGGGATTAAACTTATGCAGTCGTTGTGCTAGTAAGCTTAAACAGTGAAGATCGAGAAATCATCCCTCTCTCCTTTCTTTGACTCATTAAGCTCTCACTCCATCCTTCATTATGGCGTTTTTTATACGGTTTTGCGCACATTTAAAAAATAAAAAATCAATAAAAACAACATGATAAAAATAAATAAATTATTTGCAACTTATGTTGTGCACACATCAGGTTTTGTTTATCATGTATAAAAGATCAGGTTAAGGCCGATGAGAACGAGAGTGAAGAAATGACAACAAGCATTACATCAGAAATTAAAAGCGAGAAAATCCATTTACGGATTACTCCATCTCAAAAGGAAATATGGAAAGCTTTAGCTGAGGCGCAAGGTGTAAGTTTAGCGGCATGGATTGAAAATAAAATATCGATGGCATTAGCATCGAATAGTGATATCTTTCAAAAAGAAAAATATAAATTGGTTTCGCTTTTTGCTGGTTGTGGCGGAATGGATTTAGGCTTCTGTGGCGGTTTTTCTGTCTTGAATAAAGAATATAAAAAAACAAAATTTGAAATTATTTGGGCTAATGAATTCAACCCCAATGCAGTAAAAACATATAAGAAAAACTTTTCTCATGATATCGTTGAAGGCGACATATGGGAACTTATCGATTCAACCCCTACAGAATGTGATGTACTGATAGGAGGCTTTCCCTGCCAAGATATATCTATCAATGGTAAAAGAGCTGGCGTAGACGGAAAGCGCAGCGGTTTATATCTTGCTATGGTCGAAGCTGTTAAACGCTCACGACCAAAGATTTTTATTGCTGAAAATGTCAAAGGGCTACTCATGAAGTATAACGAAGAATCTTTAGCCCGTGTTATAAAGGATTTCAGTGAATTGGGTTATAATGTTAGTTATAAGCTATATAATTCAGCCAATTTTGGTGTACCCCAAACGAGAGAGCGAGTTTTTATTGTTGGAACATTACATGGAAATCCTTTATTCAAAGAACCTGTTGATATTCTCCATAAAAACGAATGGTTGACTTGTTATGATGCGATTCATGATTTAGAAACCGTTGATGAAGATCGCAATCTTAATCATATTTGGAGTAAGGCTAAAAAAAGCCCAGACCAAGGAAGTAGACGTTTAAAGAAAGATAAGCCGTCTCAGACTATAAGAGCGGAATGTCATGGTAATATTCAGTTCCATTATAAATTAGATCGTCGTATTTCGATGCGAGAGGCTGCGCGTTTCCAGTCATTTCCTGATAATTTTGTTTTCGAATCGAACTTGAGGGAAACCGAAAGACAGGTTGGAAACGCTGTTCCACCGGTTTTAGCTTGGCATTTAGCGCAAGCCGTTGAAGAATATCTCGATAAATTATAAGCAATATATTTAGAATACCATGACTGTTATTTGTTATCAGTCATGGTATTGTTGCAAAGACTTAATATTTAGCGGTTATAAATAGAGTTTCTGATGGTTTCCATCCTACAGCATAGGTATCTGCCAGTTTTAACCAGTACTTAATTCTTTCTTCTTTGGGAAGAACTACTCCCCAATACTCTTCAAATAAGGCATCTTCTAATTCATAAAACGCTCGAAGCATTTCGATCTCTATATCTTTTAATGCCCTTTCTATATAATTGCCACCTCTTTCTGGCGACGATCTCATTGCGACACTTCCAGCAGAAAATAAATCTCTAGCTTGATTACATAATATGCCATAATATGTTAGAAGGAACATTGTCACATCATCGTATTTTCCTGATACTCGGCTAGATTTAACAATCTGTGGACAAAGTACTGCTGATTCTGCTCGATACTTTCGCTTCTCCGGCTGAGAAAGTTTTGTATATAGCCTTACTTCCAATGGTAGAGTTCTTTCATCAGGTTGATCATCAATCCACCAAAGCCTTTCACCGGGCTTTAACCTATTTTTTGCATACTTTCTAATGAAGGGCATTTTTTCTTCCGGACTTAAAATCCTGAAGTCGTTATAGCTTATATTGAGCTTATCGAATAATGGTTCTTTGGCATTAATTTCCACTTCAAATCTTGGAACATGAGATGTTCTTACGTGCATGATACATTCTTCATAACGCCCCCATTTAGCTTCTGGTTCTCCGCCAATTTTTCCAAAAAGTAGATATACATAATCTACTCCTTGCTTGCGACTCCCTTCGAAAATGCTATTTGCTATTGATCTCCATGTATTATTATCTGAATATTTTACTTCTACACCAAAGTTTCCAATAATTATGTCTGGAAACTCTTGTGCAGGCGGATTCATATCTACAGATAACCTCATGTCCGTTAATATCTCTCTTAAAACCTCTCTGACTCTTTGCTCGAATTTTTTTGAGTTATGATGCTCGTTTGATGATCTCAAGTCTTGAGTGAGTTTTTCTGTTGTCTTAGTTAATAAGGTCTCAAAAATTTGGCGCTCTATCATTTTTTATCTAACATCTTTTCTATCCATATATGCCATTAGATTACAACGACATGTATCGTGGTCACAAGTTATAATAAAATTATTAAAAATCAATTAAATAGAGCAAGATGCCAAAGAAAAGACTCGGCATTAAGATATTTAAAACAATGATAGCTGGCAGAGTCCCCTTAACATACCGACAATTGTGTGATGTACCTACAAAACTTCGTAGCTCATGAGTTTTACTGCCTATGTTTCTAGTTGTTTCGTATAGAAAACATCTGATAAAATAGTAGCCGATTTATAATTAGCACTGTATTTTTCAGTAAATTAAACCATTCCTCTTTTATGCTTTTAATACGTTAAAATAATTTCATATTGTTGTTTTTAAAAACTATTTTCTCGCTCGATTAACGCTTAAATACCTGTTAAACCGTTATAATCTTGGCTGGTTAATTCGTTAGGTTTTTATAATCGTTGTATGAATGATATTAATGATAATATTAATCCAATCCAACGAAATACCATTATTTTTAAGATCGCCTTCTAGTTTGTTGGTGATATCTTTTATCTTGCCAATACCTTTATATTTTTCCAATATACGTAAGTGATTTATTGCTAGTAAATATTTTTAATTGACTATAATTTAAATATGTTATTTTTCCACCAGGACCATACTATCGGCATGTGTGCGTAAGTACATCTTTAACTGGTGCATCCCATTTTTTGCAGATTGGCCTGACAAATGACAGGAAAAACTATTAGTATTGGGAAAATGATCACTTTAGTTTGAAAACCGTTTTCAGGGAAATAGAAATGTTACATCTACTGGCATGGTCTGATCTGCTTATTTGCATTTTTGTCGTTTTCTTTGCTTATCTGGTTTTTGGTATGGCTGGGTTTGGTTCTGCGCTTATTGCTAGCCCAATTCTGGCATTTTATATTCCTGTAGCGAAAATTGTTCCTATGCTTGCGTTAGTGGATTTGACTGCCGCAGTGATTAATATTACCAGAGAGGGTAAAAAATCAGAGTTTAGTGAGATCAAATTAATCATTCCATTAATGGTTGTCGGTAGCTTGATTGGCGCTGTTATCTTATTGATGGCCCGGCCTAATGTTTTAGTTCTGGTGTTAGGGTTATTTGTTGTTTTCTATTCAATTTATTCGCTATTTTTCAGTAAAACCTACCGTCAATTCCCCGCTAAAGCCGCTATTCCATTTGGGCTGAGTGGCGGTATTTTCAGTGCTCTATTTGGTAGTGGGGGTTTTCTTTATGCAATTTATCTAACGGGGCGGATATCAGATAAGGAGGTTTTCAGGATCACTCAGACAACTTTAATTGGTTTCAGTACCCTGACGAGAGTGATTATTTTTGTTGTCATGGGTATCTATCTGGACACCTCATTTTTGTTATTGATACTGGTATTTATTCCAGCCATGTTGTTGGGAATCTATTTTGGCCGCCAGGTGACATTGAAAATCTCCAGAGAAACATTCTTGAAGTTTATCAATATTATTGTGCTGGCTTCGGGGTTAATGCTGATATATCGTTATATATTTACTATTTGAAATAGTAACCAATCAGAATTAATATATTCAATATAATATTATTAATTTGTTGTTTTCAGTTCATTTCATATTTATTCTTTCTATTTTTGCTGGATAGGCATAAATAAAATGAACAGTCGTGATTATAGAAATAATAATTTTTTTGCCATTTTTACTATTACCACGAGTGTCGCTGTTATTGGCATTGTCATTGGTTTGACGATCCCAATGATAGCGTTACGCTTGAATAGCCAAGGTATTGATGAGTTGTACATTGGTTTAATTTCCGCGGCTCCGGCGTTGGGGGTTCTTTTGAGTGCTCCGGTAGTCCAGAAAATTGTAGCTCTGGTAGGTAAGAAACACGCCATGATGATTGCAACAGGGGTTTCTGCTGGCAGTTTGCTCCCGCTTTTGGGTTCGTTGCCGATGGAGTTGCTTTTTCCTCTGCGGCTAATGACTGGCGCTGCTAACGGGTTAATGATCTGTCTAGGTGAAACCTGGATTAATGAACTCTCTGAAGAGAATAAACGAGGCAGGGTATTGGCTGTTTATACGACGGTTTTTACTATCAGTCAGTTGCTTGGCCCTTCTATCATTGCTTTTTATGGTATTGAAGATAAAGCGCCGATATTGATTTGTACTCTGATCCATATCATCTCCCTAGTACTTTTTGTCATGGTAGATCAGAAGAAAGGCGATAAATTGCCGCAACACAGTAAGCAATCCAATTTCTCTATTGTTCAATTTGTGAAGGTTGCACCGGCGATCTGTGGTGGTGTGCTGTTTTTCTCTTTTTTCGACGGGACCATTCTTTCTATGTTACCCATATACGGAATGAGTTGTGGGTATGTCGAAGCCGTAGCTGCACTAATGATAAGTGTTGTTCTTGCTGGCGATGCATTGATGCAGCTCCCGTTTGGTTGGCTGGCGGATCATATGAATCGTATGCGTTTGTACCAAATTTGTGGTGTAGCAACGCTCGGAGCAAGTACGTTACTGCCATTTGCTATGGCGCATCACTATCTTGTCTGGCCTCTGTTGATTGCTTTAGGGGCAACTGCGGGGGCTATCTACACCATTGCATTGGTCCAAATTGGTCAGTATTTTTCAGGAAATGATCTGATAGTGGCTAATGCCGCGGCGGCTATGTTGTGGGGGATTGGCAGTTTGTTTGGGCCGCTGCTTGCCGGTATAGCGAGTTCAGTGACGCCATCAGGTTTGCCTGTTCTACTTGTCATCATTGCAGCACTGTTTCTGATTTCAACAATGGATCGGTTTAATCCACAGTGTGAGAAAAGTGAAGTGTTCAGTCGATAGTTGTACAGGTGTAAAAGCTGGCTGTGAATGACAGTCAGCACTGAGTAAATCTTATGTTTTTTCAAAGGGCTGGTGAGCTGAATCCTAAGGCTGAAACATTGTGATTAACTATCGTAAAAAGTTTAATTTCCAGAAGTCATTCTTTTAATGCTCGGTTAAATAATACGGTTAGCTATTGATTTCGACACTATGATCACTGGATAATCTTTCGCCTTAAATTCTCTCTCTGTTTTCTATTCTGAAAGCCAAACGATTGCTTTTATGTTTTGTTGAACCGATTGGTGCAATATTCATTAAGTGTTGCGTTATTAAGCAAGGTAATCGTTTTCGTTTGATTAGAAAGTGGAAGAAATACCATGAACATAATGCAGGGGAATGACATGTCTGGCACTCAGGCACCAGTTAAATGCAAACTGGATAAGTATTTTAAATTGACTGAACGTGGCACAACAGTACGCCGTGAAATTCTGGCAGGACTCACAACTTTCTTGGCGATGGTTTATTCAGTCATCGTTGTACCGGGGATGTTAGGGCAAGCTGGGTTTCCCCATACTGCTGTCTTTATTGCCACTTGTTTGGTTGCCGGTTTTGGTTCTTTGTTAATGGGGTTGTGGGTTAATTTGCCAATGGCAATTGGTTGTGCAATTTCGTTGACTGCATTTACTGCCTTTAGCTTGGTTTTAGGGCAGCAAATCACTATCCCGGTTGCGCTCGGTGCGGTATTTCTGATGGGGTGCTTGTTTACGGTGATTTCTGTGACCGGTGTTCGTTCCTGGATTTTACGCAATATACCAATGGGTATTGCGCATGGCGCAGGGATTGGTATTGGGCTGTTTTTGTTACTGATTGCGTCAAATGGTGTTGGTTTGGTCATTAAGAACCCATTGGCAGGTCTGCCTGTTGCTCTGGGGGCGTTCACCTCTTTTCCGGTTGTGATGACTCTGCTTGGGCTGGCTGTTATTTTTGGCCTGGAAAAATTGAAAGTTCCCGGTGGTGTGTTGTTAGTGATCGTGGTGATTTCTGTTATTGGACTGATTTTTGATCCGTCAGTGAAATATCAAGGGTTTTTTAAGGTGCCGAGTCTGGGAGATGATGGTCTGTCCTTAATTTTTAGTATGGATATTATCGGGGCTTTGCAGCCAATTGTGTTACCTAGTGTGTTGGCGCTGGTAATGACCGCGGTGTTTGATGCGACCGGTACCATCCGCGCGGTAGCAGGGCAAGGGAATCTGCTGGATAAAGGTGGACAGATTATTAATGGCGGTAAGGCGCTGACTGCCGATTCTGTCAGTAGTATTTTTGCCGGTGCCATCGGCGCTTCTCCGGCTGCGGTATATATTGAATCAGCCGCGGGTACCGCAGCCGGCGGTAAAACAGGTTTAACCGCAACAGTTGTCGGTATCCTGTTCCTGTTAATTTTGTTCTTTTCTCCACTTTCCTATCTTGTACCAGCGTATGCCACGGCGCCGGCGTTGATGTATGTTGGTTTGCTGATGCTGAGTAATGTCAGAAAGCTGGATTTCGATGATTTTGTTGGGGCAATGTCCGGTATGCTTTGTGCGGTCTTTATTGTCCTGACCTGCAATATTGTAACCGGTATTATGTTGGGTTTCAGTTCGCTGGTTGTGGGTCGTATCTGTTCCGGTGAATGGCGCAAATTGAATATCGGTACAGTGGTAATTACGATCGCTTTAGTAGCATTTTATGCTAGTGATTGGGCTATTTGATTGATTAAAAAGTGCGTAAGCGGTGTTCACCCCTGCGCACTTTGCCATTTCTTGCGATTACTTTTAAATTCTCAATTATTTCCCCCGCTATTTATCTGATTAGTTTACAATATTCCTGCAATTCTTTCGGATACGGCTCCGTGTGTATCTACCTTTTTCGATTGATTCAGTTATTTTAGTCTTAAGATTTATTCTCACTGTTTTTGTGTTAACGGGAAGAAAGAGAGTTTCAATCTGTATACCAACGGTTCTTAGGTAAATTGTAAGGGCAACATGGAAATATTCTTTACTATTCTGATCTTGATTTTGGTGGTTTCAGTTTCTGGCGTTCTGACTAAAGTGATTCCGTTCCGCATACCTCTGCCGTTAATGCAGATTGCAATGGGAGCATTGCTGGCTTGGCCACACTTTGGCTTACATGTTACTTTTAATCCTGAGCTATTCCTCGTTCTGCTAATTCCTCCTTTGTTATTCGTTGATGGCTGGAAAATGCCAACCAGAGAGTTTTTCCAGTACGGACGGGAAATTTTTATACTGATGCTGGTATTAGTGCTGGTTACTGTTGTCGGTATTGGTTATCTGATTTATTGGCTGATGCCAGGCATTCCGTTAATTGCTGCTTTTGCTCTTGCTGCTGTGCTATCGCCAACGGATGCGGTGGCTTTATCATCCATTGTCGGAAAAAGGCGCATGCCTAAGCGCATGATGAATGTGATGGAAGGGGAAGCGTTAATGAACGATGCTTCCGGCCTGGTAGCTTTAAAGTTCGCTGTAGCGATAGCAATGGGAACGATGGCGTTTTCTGTTACTGACATGACCATTGAATTCTTCAAGGTTGCTATTGGCGGTTTGTTATCCGGTATTGCAGTAACTTGGTTGTACAGTAAATCCCTGCGTTTAATGAACCGTTGGAGCGGTGGCGATCCAGCAACCCAAATTGTTTTCATGTTGCTGTTGCCGTTTGCTTCTTATTTGATTGCGGAACATATTGGCGTTTCCGGTATCTTGGCTGCGGTTGCCGCAGGTATGACTATCAGTAAATCTGGGGTTATCCGTAATGCGCCATTAGCGATGCGTTTACGTGCTGATAGCGTCTGGTCAATGTTGGCGTTCGTGTTTAACGGCCTGGTGTTTATCATGTTGGGCCTGCAATTGCCGGGGATCTGGCAAACTTCCGTTGTACAGGCAGAACTTGATCCGACCGTTGAAACCTGGATGCTGTTCGCCGCGGTCGCAGTGATTTATGGCGCCCTTCTACTGCTGCGTTTCTGTTGGTTATGGCTGATGAAGAATATCAGCAAAGTTTTTATGAAAAAAAATCCACTGAATTTTGCGACTTATACCACTCGTGAATTATGGCTGGCATCTTTTGCCGGAGTTCGTGGAGCAATCACGCTTGCCGGCGCACTGTCTGTACCTCTGTTTCTGGCGGATGGTACGCCGTTCCCGGCCCGTTATCAGCTTATCTTTATTGCCGCGGGAGTCATTCTGTTCTCGTTGTTAATCGGCGTTCTCTCTTTGCCATTCCTGCTACGGGGCATTCAAGCTTCTGATAAAGAGGCAGATGTCAGCGAGGTACGAATGGCGCGGGCAGCGATGGCGGAAGTGGCGATTGTTAGTATGAATAAGATGGAAGAGCGTCTTTCTGCTAATCCCGAAGAACAACTGGATGCTGAGGTTATTACTGAAGTTGCTTCTAGGGTAATTGGCTATTTGCGTCGCCGTACTGTGGGGCAGGATGAGATAGAACATAATCTGCTAGTGGAAGATTTGGAACGTCGTTTTCGTTTGACTGCATTAAGGGCAGAGCGCGGTGAGTTGTATCATCTGCGTGCAACCAGAAAAATCAGTAATGAGACACTGCAAACTTTACTGCATGATTTGGATTTATTGGAAGCTCTACTGGTACAGAAAGAGCACTGATATCTTGTAGTTTGTTGGTTGTCACGGCAATCCTGCGAGTCACTTTATTCAGCCTGATCGGTGAGTATCTCGCCTGTCAGGTTGATAGTTGATTTGTGGTGTTTACTCGTAGCTGGTGGTATGAGTTTTTCCGCAATAGATACCGGAACCCCTTGGCAATGATGAATAATACGTTGGTTCCGGTGGAGTGGCTGATAAAATTTACCATTGAAAGGGGGGAGATTGCTGCGTTGTTCTGGGGTCATCAACGTTTAGTTTTGCAATTCCTTTTACGAATGGCAGATTATCCATCGCGTGCTGGCGTGCGGAATGGATAAATGCGTCAGTTTCAGGCTGATACTGCTCGCCTTCACGGACGGCAGCGTACAGCCTGCTCCATAAACCGTCTCCCAGTGTCTTAGTGACCACTAACCCCTGTCTTTCAAATGTCTCAACAACCCAATGTGGCAGGGCTGCAATCCCCATGCGGGCAGCGACCATTTGGATCAGTAACAGCGTGTTATCCACATTTTTCAACGTAGGGGCAATCCCCGCAGGTTGCAAGAAACGCCGCCAGATGTCGAATCGCTGACGCTGAACGGGGTAGATCATCAATGTTTCATCAATTAAATCTTTTGGCTGGATGTGCAATTTATTTGCCAAAGGATGATCCGGGGCGACAACCAGTTTGACCTCATAATCAAATAGCGGTGTGTAGTGCAAATGACTCTCCGGGAGAATATCTGATGTTAAAACGACATCCAATTCCCGTTGCAGTAATGCTGGCTGTGGATCAAAAGTGACGCCGGATTTGAAATCCACATTGACTTGGGGCCAGGTTTCTCGGAAATGCTTGAGTGCCGGTGTCAGCCATTGAATACAACTATGGCATTCAATCGCGATACGTAGATTTGTTTGGCCCGGCTCTTTACATTCGCGGAGCGCATTTTGAACCAGAGGAAGCACTTGTTCTGCTAGTCGTAATAAAATTTCACCCTGTGGCGTGAAGCGAAGCGGTTGACTTTTACGGATGAACAACCGGAAGCCAAGGCGATGTTCAAGATCGCTGAACTGATGAGACAAAGCGGATTGTGTTTGATGCAGATGATTGGCTGCCGCCGCTAATGAACCGCAATGACTCAATGATTGTAGTGTTTTTAGATGTTTTATTTCGATCATGAGAAACCTTCAGGATGATAATGAATAAATTGCGCTTGTGGTTTATACCTTACCTGTTGATTATGGATGTGTAAACATCTAGACGGCTAAAAATGACGGGATAATGAAATGACGATTATTAATCACACACTTGGCTTTCCACGTATCGGTTTGAAAAGAGAACTCAAAAAGGCTCAGGAGAACTATTGGGCAGGGAAAATTTCTCAGCAAGAATTATTGGAAACTGGCCGTGAGTTACGTGCCCGTCACTGGGAACAACAAAAGCAGGCTGGTGTTGATTTAGTGCCGGTTGGTGATTTCGCTTGGTATGATCATGTTCTAACCACTAGTTTACTGCTCGGTAATGTGCCGCCGCGTCACCAGAATCCAGATGGCACGATTGATCTAGATACACTGTTCCGTATTGCTCGCGGTCGTGCGCCGACGGGTGAACCTGCCGCCGCCGCGGAAATGACTAAATGGTTTAATACTAACTACCACTATATCGTGCCGGAATTTCAGCAAGGGCAGGAATTTAAACTGAGTTGGACTCAGTTATTAGAAGAAGTAGATGAAGCGTTGGCTCTGGGTCATCAAGTGAAACCAGTTTTACTGGGGCCGGTAACTTACCTGTGGCTGGGTAAAGTGAAAGGTCAGGTATTTGATCGTCTCTCTTTATTGAAAGATATTCTTCCTGTTTATCAGCAAGTATTAGCTGAGTTAGCTAGACGTGGTATCGAATGGGTTCAGATTGATGAACCTGCGTTGGTACTGGAACTGCCGGCAGAGTGGTTAGCCGCTTATCCGGTTGCTTATCAGGCGCTTCAAGGACAGGTTAAATTATTGCTGACTACCTATTTCGATAGCGTTGGTCACAATCTAGAAACGATCAAATCCTTGCCGGTACAAGGGCTACATGTGGATCTGGTTGCTGGTCAAGATGATATCGCGCAACTGAATGAGTCATTGCCAAAAGAGTGGGTGCTTTCCCTTGGTGTGATTAATGGTCGTAATGTATGGCGTGCTGATTTAACCGCTAAACATCAGTTGATTAAGCCACTAGTAGATAGCCGTACATTGTGGATCGGTTCTTCCTGTTCTCTTCTGCACAGTCCTATTGATCTGAATGATGAGACTGCGCTTGATGCCGAGGTGAAAAGCTGGTTTGCGTTCGCATTGCAGAAATGTGAAGAGTTAGCCTTGCTGGCTGCGGCATTGAATCAGCCAGAAGGCGGTAAACAAGCGGAATTGGATGCTTACAGTGCGCCAATCCGCGCCCGTCGTGAATCTAAACGGGTAAATAATCAGGCTGTTACTGAACGCCTTGCGGCAATTAATCCACAGGACAGCGAGCGTAATCAGCCATATCCACAGCGTGCGGAAATACAGCGTCAGCGCTATAACTTGCCATTGTGGCCGACAACAACCATTGGATCATTCCCGCAAACGACGGAAATCCGCGGCTTGCGTTTGGATTTCAAAAAAGGCCGGGTAGATGGCGCCAGCTATCGCACCAATATCTGTGAACATATTAAGCAGGCAATTAACGAACAGGAACGTCTAGGATTAGATGTATTGGTTCATGGCGAAGCTGAGCGCAACGACATGGTGGAATACTTCGGTGAACACCTCGACGGTTTTGTCTTTACGCAAAATGGTTGGGTTCAGAGCTATGGTTCCCGTTGTGTTAAGCCACCGGTGATTATTGGCGACGTCAGCCGTCCTGAAGCTATCACGGTAGAGTGGGCTAAATATGCTCAATCACTAACGGAGAAACCTGTCAAAGGGATGTTAACCGGTCCGGTGACAATTCTCTGTTGGTCATTCCCAAGGGAGGATGTCAGCCGTGAGACGATTGCTAAGCAGATTGCATTGGCGCTGCGTGATGAAGTGAACGATTTGCAAGAAGCGGGTATTGGTATCATCCAGATTGATGAGCCAGCATTGCGGGAAGGTTTACCACTGCGCCGGGAAGAGTGGCAGGCTTATCTTGATTGGGCAGTAGAGGCATTTAAATTGAATGCTGCAATTGCTAAAGATGGTACACAGATTCACACTCATATGTGTTATTGCGAGTTCAATGACATCATGCCTTCCATCGCAGCATTAGATGCGGACGTGATTACCATTGAAACTTCCCGTTCAGATATGGAGTTGTTGGATTCATTCGAAAACTTCTCTTATCCGAATGAGATCGGGCCGGGTGTTTATGACATTCATTCACCTAACGTACCTAGTGTTGAATGGATTGAAGCACTGCTACGTAAAGCGGCTGATCGTATTCCGGTCGAACGCTTGTGGGTTAACCCGGATTGTGGTTTGAAAACCCGAGGTTGGACTGAAACTCGCCAGTCACTGGCAAACATGGTACAAGCGGCGAAACGTCTTCGTGAATCAGTGAAATAACTCATCCAACAATTTGCCTGTCACCTTTAATTGGTGACAGGCATTTTTCATAAAATAATCTTTCTTTTTGCAGTAGTGCATAGTGATGCGAGCTTAGCCGGGATCTTTTCTATTACCAAACTTTTAGTAACTTATATATGCCATATTGGTATTTGTAAAAGTACATTTTATTAACAAAATAACTCGGGTATTAACAAGATGGAAGCATTGTAATAGAAACTTAATAATTAAAGAGAGGATTATATGGATGTTAATAAGTTGCAAGGTAAGAAAAGTAGCTCTCGAAGAAATTTTTTGAAAAGTAGCGCTGCTATTACGGCGACTGCTGCGCTTGCTCCGATGAGTTTAGCTCGTGCGGAAGCAAAATTATCATCACAACATGGAATAGGCATATGTACGCTTGCGCCAGAGCAGATATCAGGGCCGTATTTCCGAAATGACAAAATTGTAAGAAGGGATATTACTGATTCAGAATTAGGAATACCTTTTTTATTGAAGATTACTGTCATGGATGAAAAAACATGTAAACCCGTTGATAATTTATTTGTTGATATCTGGCATTGTAATAGTCGGGGGAAATATTCCGGTTGGACTTATATCAGTCCCGATGTAGTACCTAACGTTGAGGGAATAGCTTCTTCCAATAGAACTGATGATAAAAGTTTTCTAAGAGGAGCTCAACCATCGGATAAAAATGGGGTAGTTAATTTTACGACTATTTATCCCGGCTTTTATGCTGGTAGAGCGACTCATATTCATATTGCAATCAGAAAATTGAGCACAAATATAACTGACAAAGAGCATTTTGCTTTCGTGGGGCAAATGTATTTTCCAGAAGAGATCAATTCAGAGGTTTATAAATATGAACTGTATTCAAGACGGAGGGTAATCAGAACTAAAAATAATGAGGATACATATTTTAAAAATATGAATGGTCATCTCTCAGAAATAAAAGTAACAAAAATAGACGAATCTGATATTAACCGTGGGATACTAGGTGAAATAATTCTATCAATAGACTTGGATAATGTATCTAATTTTATAACTAAAGATGATTTATATTCCCATACCGTATGATCAGTTTTTTGAATAAACTAAATTTCAATGTAATAACAGCCGAAATTATAAAGTAACCTATGTAAATGGTGTTCTGATTAATAATTTAATAAAATATCAGGTACTTGATATTTACATATGGATATTGTGCAGGCACAGAGAGGATTATCTTTACTGTTTGATTGATATTATCAGTAGAGCATACTGTCTGTGCCTGTCATTTTCTGGAAGGGAAACTTTCAGTCCCGCAAGCAAAATGTCAAATTAATGAGTTGCGCCTCCATTAACAGTGATATCTTCACGGTTTTTTAATGCTTCATCGATAGCAATTTCCAGTGCGGTTATAACTGTTTCTAGGGACATACTCGGAGTTCCTGAATATCGAACTGCTTGCTCAGGCAAATAAGGAATATGGATAAATCCACCGCGTATTTCAGGATTAGAGTACGCTAAATGATGCAATAAGCCATACATGACGTGGTTACAGACAAAAGTGCCTGCGGTTTGTGAAATAGAGGCAGGGATTCCTGCTTCACGCAAGCCCTTGACTATTGCATTGATCGGTAACGTGGCGAAGTAGGCGGCAGGGCCTGTTGTGACTATGGGGGTATTGATAGGTTGATTGCCTTGATTATCAGGAATGCTAGCGTCATTGATATTAATTGCCACGCGTTCCACGGTAATATTTGGTCTACCGCCTGCCTGTCCTACGGCAATGACCAGATCAGGTTGTACATCATCAATAGCAGCATACAGACAAGCTAGGGAGACGTCGAACACACATGGAAGCTGACGCGCTTCAACGCGGGTCCCACATAATTCTCGTCCCTGTAATTGCTTAACTGCTTCCCAGGATGGATTAATTTTTTCTTTGTCGAAAGGTTCGAAACCTGTAATTAAAACTGTTTTTTGTGTTGTCATAGATAGCGCCCTTATATGATAGAAAGAGTCTAAGATATCTCAACAATATGCATTCTATAAAAAGGTAACTGTGATATTTATATTTGGTAATTGTTTTATTTTTGTTGAAAATATAATTGTAATATGTTGGTAAATAAGTAAGAAAATTGTTTATTAGTCATGGAAGTAAGATGCAATTAATTTTTTAATATGCTCATCATAAGAAAAAGTTATTTTTAAAATGATCCAGATTATTGCGTTGTTGATTTATAAATGTTAGGAGAATATTTTAATAACGACAGTGACTTATATTTGGTTAAGTTGATAGTTTATCGGAAATGTTTTGTTTTATGACCGGATTGTGAAACGATGATTTTTTCTTTTTGAGGGGGAGGGATATTAGCCTCTGTTAACTCTCAGGGAGAAAATATTTCGATGAGATAATCCAAGATATATTTTTCCCAGTATGTTTGAAATATAAATATAACTAAACAATGGATTGCTTTTTACATAATACAACCTTAATTCCAGTTAGTTTGTGGACGGAAGAAAACACCCTGTTTTTTACCCATTCTATGCCAATTTTGTGATTTATATCTCAAAATAATGTATGTTTTTCTTTTTTATATTACTTTGAAGTGACATTTATCACTAAAAGATGTCTAAATGCTCAATACAGTAGATCTCAACTAATTTCATTATAAATTCTTCTTGCTGAGGAGTCTGATATGTCTGATGTATTTCACTTAGGTCTGACCAAAAACGACCTACAAGGCGCAACTTTAGCTATTGTTCCGGGCGATCCGAAACGTGTGGAAAAAATCGCAAGATTGATGGATAACCCAGTTCATCTTGCTTCTTTACGTGAATTTACGTCATGGCGGGCAGAAATTGATGGCAAAGCTGTCATTGTGTGCTCTACGGGTATCGGTGGCCCATCAACTTCTATCGCTGTTGAAGAATTAGCGCAATTGGGGGTGCGTACTTTTTTGCGTATCGGCACAACAGGCGCAATTCAGGAAAATATCAATGTTGGTGATGTGTTGGTGACTACCGCGGCTGTTCGTTTGGATGGCGCTAGTCTGCATTTTGCTCCGATGGAATTCCCGGCGGTTGCCGATTTTGAATGTACGACTGCTTTGTACGAAGCAGCAAAAGATTTAGGTGCAACGGTACATGTGGGGGTAACGGCCTCTTCCGATACTTTTTATCCTGGTCAGGAACGTTACGATACCTATTCTGGCCGTGTTGTGAGCCGTTTCAAAGGTTCAATGGCTGAATGGCAGGCGATGGGGGTCATGAATTATGAAATGGAATCGGCAACTTTATTAACCATGTGTGCAAGCCAAGGACTGCGTGCGGGGATGGTCGCTGGTGTTATTGTTAACCGTACTCAGCAGGAGATTCCTAATGTTGAATTACTTGAGAAAACAGAAAGTAACGCATTAGGGATTGTAGTAGAAGCTGCTCGCCGTTTGTTGTAAATCATACTTTTTGGGCCGGAGTATTCCGGCTCACTCTTATTTTAAAGAGAAATCTGTTAATGTCTTAACACCTAACAATTAATTAAGAGTCATCATGATCACAACATCTTTATTGCATCCATCAGTGCTTCCACTCAATGGAGGGATTAATTTTCGTGATTTAGGCGGTAAAAAAGTCGCGAATGGTGGAAAAATCAAATCAGGTTTACTTTTCCGTTCTGGTTCTTTGGATCGCTTAACAGAAAAAGACCAATCTTTTCTGGCAAATAAAAATCTCTTTCAAATCATAGATTATCGTGATATCAGTGAAGTAGAGGATAAGCCTGATTTGATATGGAATGGCGCTAATTATTATCACGCCCCGGCCAACCCCTTATCTGATGAAGTGAATGCGAATTTGGAAAAATTAGCGTCCGAGATGTTGGAACAATTTAATCCTCAGGCATTTATGTTCCGTCTTTATGAATTATTGCCTCTAAAAAACTCAGCCTATAAGACATTGGTTAAGTTACTGCAACAACCGGAAAAGGGGGGGATAGTCCAGCATTGTGCGGTAGGCAAAGATAGAACCGGTGTAGGCTCTGCTCTGGTATTATTTGCATTGGGGGCTGATTTGGATACGGTAATGGAAGATTATTTAGTGACTCGCTCTACTTTGGCTCCTTACCGTGAATATTTGTTAAATGAGCATGCGAAAACCATGAGTGATGATCTGGTGGATAAATTCGCTTATGTTTATTCCGTGAGAGAAGAGTTTTTAATGACGGCATTAAACAGTATTAATCAGCATTATGGCAGTGTAGATATATGGCTGGAGAAAGATCTTGGCCTTGATTTTGCTGCTCGTAAGAAATTACAAGGTTATTTCCTTGAATAAAAAGTTGGTTTAATTCTGGTTAATGCAGCGGTGGTTAAATTGAATGTGGTATTACCCGTTATCTTTCAAGTTGCCTCTTTGTTGGCTGCGCTCGCTTACCCCAGTCACATAGTTCGCCATGCTCCCGGGGATTCACTCCCTTGCCGTCGCGATGCATCTTGAAATCCATAGGGTATATTAATCAATATAGGAATATGAATTTGAGTCTTCATGAAATAGTTGATCTGGTGATCGCTTTTGTTAAAGCCCATGATACCTGGATCATGCCGATTGTTTTCTTGCTCGCTTTTGGTGAATCTCTGGCTTTTTTCTCCTTGTTATTGCCTGCAACAATCATATTGCTTGGGTTGGGTGCATTAATAGGTGAAAGTGGCCTTAATTTCTGGCCAATTTGGTTGGCAGCCGCAGCAGGGGCTTTTTTGGGCGATTGGGTATCTTATATTGTAGGCGCCCATTTTAAAGGTGATGTTGGTAAAATTTGGCCGATTTCCCGTAAACCACAATTACTGACACGAGTACACCATTTCTTTGAACGTTGGGGTATCTGGAGCATTTTCTTTGGTCGATTCTTTGGGCCATTCCGGGCGATTGTGCCATTAGTCGCGGGTATTTGCGCCATGCCATTGCGTTATTTCCAGATAGCGAATATCTGTTCCGCGCTTATCTGGTCTTTTGGCGTATTAGCGCCAGGCGCGTTTGGTTTGCAATGGTTAGTGAAATGGGTGAGTTAATTGGGAGCGGCTTCGCAGACTGAACTATCTGTATAAATCATTCTGGACATCTATACAGTGGCAATTTAGTTTATCTGGTCTAAGCATGAGATAGAGGAAGTACCGGTGGGTATCCAGTTGTTATATACGTTGATAGGTACACTTGGCGGCCTGTTGGGCGGTGGTATTCTCGTTTGGTTCTCCGTTCATCAACGTATTCAACAGCAAGAGCTGGAGTTACGGAAATTGGATAGCCAGCTTGCCGTTGCCAATGAGAAACTTGAACAATCCGCTTATTGGCGGGTTGAATGTGAACAATTGAACCAGGAATTGCGGACTCAGAGAGAAGTCAATAGCGTGCAAGAATCTGAACTGCGGGAAGTGACGATACGCTTGGAAGAGAGTCGCCTTGCGGCTGAAGAGAAACAGCGGTTGCTGATCAACAGTGAACTACGTTTGAATACGCAATTTGAAAATTTGGCTAATCGTATTTTTGAACAAACGGGTCGCCGTACTGATGAACAAAATCGGCAGAGTCTCAATACGCTTTTAGCGCCATTTCGCGAACAGCTTGATGGCCTTCATCGGCAGGTACAGGAGAGTTTTGGTCAGGAAGCCCGTGAACGCCATACTCTTGCACATGAAATTCGTAATTTACAGCAACTGAATGTCCAGATGGCGCAGGAAGCTATCAATCTGACGAATGCCCTTAAAGGTAATAATAAGATTCAGGGAGATTGGGGCGAAGTTGTGTTATCCCGTATTCTGGAAGCCTCTGGTTTACGAGAAGGGCATGAGTTTTGTACTCAGGTAAGTATCAAGGTAGAGGGTAACCGTCGTTTCCAACCCGATGTTATTGTTCATTTGCCACAAGGGAAAGATGTGGTCATTGATGCCAAGATGTCGCTGGTCGCTTATGAACGTTATTTCAACAGTGGCGATCGGCATCAGCAGGAGTCAGCCCTTCAAGAACATATCGACTCAATTAAAGGCCATATTCGTGGTTTGAGCCGCAAAGATTACCAACAGTTGCCCGGGCTGAAATCGTTGGACTATGTATTGATGTTTATTCCGGTTGAACCCGCTTATCTGGTTGCGCTAAACAAGGCGCCTGAGCTGCTTGATGAAGCGCTTAAACACAATATTATGCTAGTTAGCCCATCAACATTGTTGGTTGCTGTACGTACTATTAATAACTTGTGGCGCTATGAGTATCAAAGCCAAAATGCGCGTTTAATCGCCGATAAGGCTGCCCGTATGTACGATAAAATGCGTTTGTTTGTCGATGACATGCAAGGTTTGGGGCAAAGTTTGGATAAGGCTCAACTTAATTACCGACTGGCAATGAAAAAGCTGACTGAGGGACGTGGCAACCTGATAAGTCAGGCGGAGAGTTTTCGTAATTTAGGTGTTGAGGTGAAACGGCCGATTGATCCAGAACTGGTTGATAAGGCCAGCCAACCATTCTGTGCTAATGATTAATACCAGGATAGGGTTTTACCTGAAAGGCTGATACACTTTTATAACGCTTTGAATAAAAAATGGGCAAATAACATGGTAGACCACACGAAACAAACCACACATTTTGGTTTCCGTACTGTTGCAAAGGATGAAAAAGCAGGCATGGTGGCTGATGTGTTTCATTCTGTTGCGACAAAATACGATTTAATGAATGATTTAATGTCGTTTGGCATCCATCGTATCTGGAAGCGTGTGGCTATTGATGCCAGTGGTGTGCGCCGAGGTCAGAGGATACTTGACTTAGCTGGCGGTACCGGAGATTTGACAGCCAAATTTTCTCGTATAGTTGGTGAAAAAGGCGAAGTTGTTCTTGCTGATATCAATGAATCTATGCTGAAGGTTGGGCGTGAAAAATTACGTGATGCTGGTGTTGTAGGCAATGTCAGCTATGTGCAGGCCAATGCGGAAGCGTTGCCTTTCCCTGATAACTATTTTAATTGCATCACTATCTCTTTTGGGTTGCGCAATGTTACCGAAAAAGAAAAAGCCCTGCGTTCTATGTTTCGGGTGTTAAAGCCGGGTGGACGTTTATTGGTACTTGAATTTTCTAAACCTTTACTCGCACCGTTAAGCAAAGCGTATGATGCTTATTCTTTCCATGTGCTGCCAAAAATTGGTCAGGTTTTTGTGCGGGATGCTGACAGTTATCGTTATCTGGCGGAATCCATCCGTATGCATCCTGATCAGGAAACGCTTAAAACGATGATGGAAGAGGCTGGTTTTGAACAGGTGACTTATACCAATATGACCGGCGGCATTGTTGCACTACACAGAGGTTTTAAATTCTGAGATGGAAAGACCATCACTGAGTACAGCCATTAATTCCACACTTACGCCGGTTTTAACCGCAGTGATGGAAACATCGTTGAATTACCTGTTGTACCGTGAACCGGTATTAAGACCAGCTCGTATGCGGTTGGTAGACAAAGTTTTGTCAATCGAATTAAAAGAGATGAACACACCACTCACATTGGTGTTTAGTGAGAAACAGGTGGATGTATTAAGCCAATGGGCCGAATCTGCCGATTGCACGGTTAAAACTCACTTTGCTGCTTTGCTTAAACTACGGGATCGCCAACAAATTTCCAAATTGCTCAATAGCGGTGAAATGGTTATTGAAGGGGATATGCAGGTTGTTCAGCAATGGTCTGCTTTGTTGGATATGGTTGAATGGGATTTGGCCCATTATCTTTCCCCTTATTTCGGGGATATCGCTAGCGAAAGTATTAGTCAAGTCCTTAAAAAGGGATTTCAGTTTGTTTCCGGTTCAATGGAATGCCAGAAAAATTATCTGGCGGAAGCGTTAACAGAAGAATGGAAACTGGCCCCAAATCAGCTTGAAGTGGCTTATTTCAGTGAAGAAGTTAGCATGTTGGCCAAAGATATCGGGCAAATAGAACAACGATTGGCAGTATTAGAGGGAAAATATGACTCCAGGTGAATTAAGGCGCCTTTATTTGATCATACGGGTTTTTCTTTCTTATGGATTGGATGAGCTCATTCCTCGGATTCGCTTAACCTGGCCTCTTCGTTTTGGTCGTTATTTATTGTTCTGGGTCCCGAATAGACATAAAGATAAATCACTTGGAGAGAGACTGCGACTCGCCTTACAGGAATTAGGGCCTGTTTGGATTAAATTTGGACAGATGCTTTCAACGCGGCGTGATCTGTTTCCTCCCGCGATAGCGGATCAACTGGCATTGTTGCAAGACCGAGTCGCCTCTTTTGATGGCGCTCTGGCGCGTCAATATATTGAAACTGCTTTAGGCGGACCACTGGAAACTTGGTTTGATGATTTTGAACCTACTGCTTTGGCCTCTGCTTCAATTGCTCAAGTCCATACTGCTCGGCTAAAAGAGAATGGACAGGAAATTGTTATCAAAGTCATTCGTCCTGATATTCTGCCGATTATCAAAGCGGATATCCGGTTAATGTACCGTCTGGCTAATTGGGTACCAATGTTATTACCCGATGGACGCCGTTTACGTCCTCGTGAAGTTGTGCGGGAATACGAGAAGACGTTAATTGATGAACTGAATTTGCTGCGTGAAGCGGCGAATGCAATTCAACTCCGCCGTAATTTCGAAAAT
This sequence comes from Photorhabdus hainanensis, assembly GCF_018448965.1. Classification (NCBI taxonomy): domain Bacteria; kingdom Pseudomonadati; phylum Pseudomonadota; class Gammaproteobacteria; order Enterobacterales; family Morganellaceae; genus Photorhabdus; species Photorhabdus hainanensis. The sequence continues at coordinate 41,310 of NZ_RCWD01000036.1, forward strand.
AGTTCAACGCTTTATGTACCGGAAATTTATTCTGATTATTGCCGTGAAAATGTTCTGGTGATGGAGCGGGTTTATGGTATCCCTGTTTCTGATATTGAAGCATTAGAGGCGCAGAATACCAATATGAAATTGTTGGCTGAACGGGGAGTACAGGTCTTTTTTACGCAGGTCTTTCGCGATAGTTTCTTCCATGCGGATATGCATCCGGGAAATATTTTTGTCAGCTATGAACGTCCTGAAGATCCGTTTTATATTGGTATTGATTACGGTATTGTTGGTTCTCTTAATAAAGATGATAAACGTTATCTGGCTGAGAATTTTATTGCTTTCTTTAATCGTGATTACCGGAAAGTTGCTGAACTTCATGTGGATTCAGGCTGGGTTCCTAGTGATACCAATGTTGAAGATTTTGAATTTGCAATCCGTACAGTTTGTGAGCCGATATTTGAGAAGCCACTGGCTGAAATTTCATTTGGTCATGTACTTCTAAATCTATTTAATACTGCCCGTCGTTTTAATATGGCGGTGCAGCCTCAGTTAGTTCTGCTACAAAAGACGCTTTTGTATGTAGAAGGTTTAGGACGACAGCTTTATCCACAGCTTGATTTGTGGAAAACAGCAAAACCGTTTCTGGAGGAGTGGTTGCATAGCCAGGTTGGATTACCGGCTGTGATCCGGGCGTTGAAAGAAAAAGCGCCTTATTGGGCAGAAAAGTTGCCAGAACTACCTGAATTAGTGTATGACAGTCTTCAGCAACATAAACATTTGCAAGTGAGCATTGAGAAGTTGTCAGGCCATTTGAAAGGGCAACAGATAAAACAGCGACAGTCTCAGTATTTGCTTGGTGTTGGTGCTACATTGTTTCTCTGTGGCAGCTTATTTTTGTTGTCTGGCTTGGCAAATATTCCTTGGTTGTTTATAGGCGCGGGTACCGTTTCATGGTTGTTTGGCTGGTGTCGTCTGAGTAAAGTCGAGTAAAATTTGTCTTATGGCAGATTTTTTTTGAAGGTCGGTTATAGTTCGTGGTATGTATAATGAGCTATTAAAATAATCCCTATTAATTAAATAGAGGTAAGTCAGCATGGGCGGTATAAGTATTTGGCAATTACTCATTATTGCGGTCATTGTGGTGCTGTTGTTTGGTACGAATAAACTCCGTACTTTGGGTTCTGATCTTGGGGCATCTATTAAAGGTTTTAAAAAGGCGATAGGGGATGATAATCAGTCTCAGCAGGCCCCAAAAACCGGTAGTGATGCCGATTTTGAGACGAAAAACATTACTGAAAAACAATCTGTAGCTCAATCTGAAACATCTGAGAGCAAAAACAAAGAGCAGGTATAAACCGTGTTTGACATTGGTTTTAGCGAGCTGCTGCTGGTTATGGTCATTGGCTTAGTAGTTTTGGGGCCAGAACGGCTACCGGTGGCGGTAAAAACGGTTGCTGGTTGGATCAGAGCATTGCGCTCTTTAGCGGCTAACGTCCAGAATGAGCTGGCCCAAGAGCTGAAATTGCAGGAGCTCCAGGAGAGCCTGAAAAAAGTTCAAGAAGAGGCGGGGTTGCAGAATTTATCCCCGGAACTAAAAGCTTCGATGGATGAGCTAAAAGAAGCTGCTGAGTCTTTGAAAAAAGCATACCAAAATGAACCTGATGCAGAGAGTATGAAAGCATCAGGAATAAATGAGGCGGCACAAAAGCCGGCAGCATCTCAGGTTGTGGCTTCATCTAAGCCTTTAGCTCCAGTTGATGATCAAACGGCTTCTGCAACGAAGAAAAAAACTTCTGATTAAGTTAATGGTGAACACTAAAACATGGCTGTTGATGATACCCAACCACTTATCAGTCACCTTATTGAGCTGCGTAAGCGAATTCTGAACAGTTTATTGACTGTATTAGTGGTTTTTTTAGCATTGGTTTATTTTTCTAACGACATCTATCAAATGATTTCTGCGCCTTTGATTAAGCAATTGCCTCAAGGCGCCAGTATGATAGCGACAGATGTCGCTTCTCCCTTTTTTACGCCAATAAAACTGACCATTATGGTATCGATATTCGTATCTGCGCCTATGGTTCTCTATCAAGTATGGGCATTTATTGCTCCTGCGTTATATAAACATGAACGCCGCTTGATGATACCTCTGCTTGTTTCCAGTAGCCTGTTGTTTTATTTGGGGATGGCATTTGCTTATTTTGTGGTATTTCCGATTGCTTTTGGATTCTTTGCTAAAACGGCGCCAGAAGGAGTGCTGATTGCAACGGATATCAGCAACTACTTAAGCTTTGTTATGGCGCTGTTTATGGCCTTTGGCGTCTCTTTTGAAGTACCCGTTGCCATTATTTTATTGTGTTGGAGTGGGGTAGTTACTCCTGAGTCCTTGAAGAAAAAGCGTCCGTATATTTTGGTCGGTGCTTTTGTTGTTGGCATGTTGTTAACGCCGCCGGATGTTTTCTCGCAAACCTTGTTGGCTATTCCTATGTATCTGCTGTTTGAACTGGGGATTTTGCTCTCCCGTTTTTATACCAGACAGCGGAAATTGGGAGATCGTTCAGAGGAAGATGAACAGGAAACGCCAGAAGTGAATACGGAAAAGTGATAATAGTAATCTTAACATGTTGTTCTGTAGTGCTAAGATAATTAACACGAAGCGATAGCATATTAATTAACCCAGCGCGAGTGCGCTGGGTTTGAGTTAGGAGAGCTATATGAGCTATGCATTTCCAGGAACTTTCCCTGGTCGACGTATGCGCCGGTTGCGCTGTCATGATTTTTCCCGCCGTCTGGTTGCTGAAAACCAATTAACTGTTAATGATTTAATCTATCCTGTATTTGTGATGGAAGGTACCAATCGTCATCAAGAAGTGTCCTCTATGCCAGGGGTGTATCGTCTGACGATGGATCTTTTGCTGAAAGAAGCTGAAGAGATTGCCCGGCTGGGGATTCCTGTATTGTCTCTGTTCCCCGTTATAGAAGCAGATAAAAAATCTCTGGGTGCGGAAGAAGCTTATAACCCTGATGGGCTGATTCAGCGTACGGTTCGTGCGTTGAAAGATGTTGTTCCTGAATTAGGATTGCTAACTGATGTGGCATTAGACCCATTCACTACACATGGTCAGGATGGGATCATCGACCAGGATGGCTATGTAATGAATGATGTCACCAAAGAGATCTTGGTCAAACAGGCATTGTCACATGCAGAAGCTGGTGCTGAGATTGTTGCGCCGAGCGACATGATGGATGGGCGTATTGGCGCAATCCGTGAATTGTTTGAAGTGGAAGGACATGTAAATACTCAAATTATGGCTTACTCCGCTAAGTATGCTTCTGGTTATTACGGTCCATTCCGTGATGCAATTGGTTCAAATCGTAATCTGAAAGGGGGTAATAAAAAAACCTATCAGATGGACCCTGCGAATAGTGATGAAGCATTGCAGGAGATTGCACAGGATTTGCAGGAAGGCGCTGACACTGTAATGGTAAAACCAGGTATGCCTTATCTGGATGTTATCCGCAGGGTAAAAGACACATTCGGTGTACCAACCTTTGCTTATCAAGTATCTGGCGAATATGCCATGCACATGGCTGCTATTCAGAATGGTTGGTTACAGGAACAGGTAATTGTGGAGTCTCTGTTATGCTTCAAGCGTGCAGGAGCAGATGGTGTACTGACCTATTTTGCGAAACAGGTTGCTCAGCAGTTATATGAACAGAAGCGTTAATATTTGATAAAAAACGGGCGAATGTAAATTCTGCCCGTTTTTTGTTTGGTTAAATTTTTACAAACTGCTTATTATCAAGTGCCTTAGGTAATTGTTTATTCAGAATATTAAGTAACAGAATAGAACGGGTTTCTCCATCTGGCTCATTGTAAATGGCTTGCAATCCTTCAAAAATTCCTTCGGTGATTAATACGGTGTCGCCCGCCACAGGTGTATCTGGTGATACATATTCTTGTTCAGTTGCTGATACGATCTCTTTAATCAACGTTTCCGGTACGATAGCAGGGTGCACGCCAAAACGGACAAAATGGCTAACACCGCGTGTTGAATTGATAGTTGTAGTATGAATAACTTCAGGGTCAAACTGAACGAACAGATAATTAGGAAAAAGTGGTTCTATATTCACAGTACGTTTACCACGGGTTATTTTTTCAATTCTCGCGGTAGGAGTCAGGCAAGCAACATCCTGTCGTTCCAGATTTTCTATTGCTCGTGAAATTTGCCCACGCTTACAGTAAATGAGGTACCAGTTTTCCATCTTTATTTAACCTTGATCCAATGACTATTAAGCATAGCAAAATAGAAAAGGGCGTTACAGGCATTATCTTAGTGATAATTGTTTAATGATGCATATTTATTGTTATGAGTAGATCTTATGTTTTTCAGTAAAAAAGCGATAAGTAATATTTTGATAAGTGACAGATAAAGTAATTAATATAAAGTTGATTGTTATTTGTTCAACAGATATTAATAAAAGAAAAATATCAATATTTCTGTTGAGTAATTGCAAAATTTGATAATCATTAAGCAGTCATATGGGAAATCTGTGGTGAGCGATTGGCTGTATCTTGCGCAGTGAACCCAGAGGAGATAGTGATAACATTATTTCGGTGGTAAAAGTGAAGGTATCAGACTGTTCTAGCGCAACATGTTCCAACTAAACATCTTACTGAGTAATTTGATGCTCAAATATTAACTCATTAGGCTCTATTTCGTTGTATTTGACTTTAAGGTCGCAAGGTTGAATTAACCCCGTTGCTTTTTAGTAACTTATTGGTTTACTTTGTAGTCTTCTGAAAAAAACACAAAAAAGCTGAGTGGGATGGCTTATAATGATTTTCCCCTTAAAAACCGGCATAAATGAATAGTATGAAATACCGTGATTTAAGAGATTTTCTAACCTTATTGGAGCATAAAGGTGAGTTGAAACGCATCAGTCTTGAAGTTGATCCTTATTTGGAGATGACTGAGATTGCAGATCGTACCCTTCGCGCTGGTGGGCCTGCCTTGTTGTTTGAAAATCCCAAAGGTTATTCGATGCCTGTATTGTGTAATTTGTTCGGTACTACTGAGCGTGTTGCTATGGGGATGGGGCAGAAAGATGTTAAAGCTTTGCATGATGTAGGTAAGCTATTAGCTTTTTTGAAAGAACCCGATCCTCCAAAAGGTTTTCGTGATTTACTGGATAAGCTGCCGAAATTTAAGCAAGTCCTTAATATGCCAACTAAACGGCTTAATACTGCGCCTTGTCAGGAACATGTTTCGGTTGGCGACGATGTAGATTTGACCCGTATTCCTATCATGCACTGTTGGCCAGAGGATGCTGCGCCATTGATTACTTGGGGGCTGACAGTCACTCGTGGCCCGAATAAAGAACGGCAGAATCTTGGTATTTATCGCCAGCAAGTATTAGGTAAAAATAAACTCATTATGCGCTGGCTATCTCATCGTGGTGGTGCGCTTGATTTTCAGGAATGGTGTCAGGCACATCCAGGAGAACGTTTCCCGGTGGCTGTTGCCTTGGGTGCTGATCCAGCGACAATATTGGGGGCTGTGACGCCGGTTCCTGATACATTGTCGGAATATGCATTTGCCGGGTTATTAAGAGGATATAAAACAGAAGTCGTGAAATGTCTTTCAAGTAACTTAGAGGTGCCAGCAAGTGCTGAGATCGTCTTGGAAGGGTATATTGAGCCTGGCGAGTTAGCTCCAGAAGGGCCATATGGTGATCATACGGGCTATTATAATGAAGTCGATATGTTCCCGGTGTTCACTGTGACACATATTACTCAGCGTCATGATGCTATTTATCATTCGACTTATACTGGCCGCCCGCCAGATGAACCTGCTGTGTTGGGGGTTGCATTGAATGAGGTGCTGGTACCGATTTTACAAAAACAGTTTCCCGAAATTGTCGATTTTTATCTGCCTCCTGAAGGTTGTTCCTATCGTTTGGCCGTCGTGACTATGAAGAAACAATATCCGGGCCATGCCAAGCGGGTCATGATGGGGGTTTGGTCATATCTACGGCAATTTATGTATACAAAGTTTGTTATTGTTTGTGATGATGATATCAATGCCAGAGACTGGAACGATGTCATTTGGGCAATCACTACGCGAATGGACCCGGCAAGAGATACAGTATTAATGGAGAATACTCCGATAGATTATCTCGATTTTGCATCGCCAGTTTCAGGATTAGGTTCGAAGATGGGAATGGATGCAACGAATAAGTGGCCGGGAGAGACGCAGAGGGAATGGGGACGTCCTATTGTGATGAGTGAAGAAGTGCGTACCCGCGTCGACAAAATCTGGGATGAATTAGATATTTTAGGACCATAAGAGGGAACGCATGACAACACTGAGCTGCAAAGTAACCTCTGTAGAGGCTATTACTGATACGGTTTATCGGGTACGGTTACTTCCCGATTCTCCGTTCTCATTCCGCGCCGGTCAGTATCTGATGGTGGTAATGGATGAGAGAGATAAACGTCCGTTTTCAATGGCATCAACGCCTTCAGAAAAGGAATTTATTGAATTACATATTGGCGCTTCTGAACTGAATTTGTATGCAATGGCTGTGATGGATAGAATTCTGGATCAGAAAATGATCAATATTGATATCCCTCATGGTAAAGCTTGGTTCCGTCAAAGCAGCGCTAATCCGCTGTTATTAATTGCCGGCGGTACGGGGTTTTCTTACACCCGTTCAATATTACTGACAGCGTTAGAAGAACAACCTGAACGTCAGATCTCTATGTATTGGGGAGGCAGAGAATTACAACATTTATATGATCTTGCTGAATTACAGTTACTTACAGAGCGCTATCCTAATTTGAAGGTTGTTCCGGTTGTTGAACAATCAGAGAATGGTTGGTGTGGACGTACAGGAACAGTGCTTAAAGCAGTACTAGAGGATTTTGGTAGTTTGGTCAATTATGATATTTACATTGCAGGGCGATTTGAAATGGCAAAAATTGCTCGTGAGCGCTTTTGTGGTGAGCGTGATGCTTCTGCTGACAACATGTATGGCGATGCTTTCGAATTTATTTAAAATAATAAAAAAACCCGCCCCTGACAGGCGGGAATTACGGCAACAACGACTCAGTTATAATAATTCTTACAGATACGTTCTTAATCCATTCTTTCTATAATGGTGGCGATACCTTGACCTAAACCGATACACATGGTTGCCAGCCCAAATTGAACATCGCGGCGTTCCATTAAGTTCAGCAACGTTGTTGTGATGCGAGCGCCTGAGCAGCCTAGAGGATGACCGAGAGCAATTGCGCCGCCATTTAGGTTAACTTTGTCATCCATACTATCCAGCAAATTCAGACCTTTCAGGCAGGCAAGTGACTGAGCAGCAAATGCTTCGTTTAATTCCATCACACCAATATCACCCAGTTCTAAACCTGCTTTCTTGAGCGCCATTTGTGTAGCAGGGACCGGACCATATCCCATAATGGAAGGGTCGCAACCAACAGCGGCCATAGAACGGATGCGAGCACGAGGTTTCAGCCCCAGATTCTTGGCGTAACTTTCACTGGTTATCAACATTGCAGACGCGCCATCGGATAAAGCAGAAGAGCTGCCTGCTGTGACTGAGCCTGTTACTGGATCGAATACAGGACGCAGTGCGGCCAGATCTTTCAGATTAGCATCCGGGCGGATCACCTCATCGTAATCAAACAGCTTCAATATGCCATCGGCATCGTGACCATAAATTGCTGATATCTCATTGGAGAATGCGCCTGATTGCGTCGCCTGTGTTGCACGTTGGTGCGAACGAAGCGCAAATTCATCTTGCATTTCACGGCTGATATGGTGAATCTTCGCCAACATTTCAGCGGTTAAGCCCATGACTCCTGCGGCTTTGGCAACGCTCAGACTCATTTTAGGATGGAAATCCACGCCATGAGTCATTGGAACGTGGCCCATGTGCTCTACGCCACCGATCAGTGTGACATTAGCTTCTCCGGTCATGATCATACGAGCGCCGTCATGCAGCGCTTGCATCGATGAACCGCATAGCCGGTTAACAGTCACGGCTGGTACAGAGTGAGGGATATCAGCCAGTAAAGCCGCATTACGGGCAATATTGAAACCTTGCTCTAGAGTTTGCTGTACACAGCCCCAGTAGATGTCATCAATTTCATGTTGCTGTATTGCCGGATTACGTTTAAATAGCTCTTTCATCAGGTGAGCGGAGAGATCTTCAGCCCGGACCTGACGGAATGCGCCACCTTTTGAGCGCCCCATTGGGGTGCGGATGCCATCAATAATGACTACATTTTCCATGTTTCCAGACCTCACGCTGTTTTTCCGGTGCTGACAGCAATCGTTGCTGCTGTAGGGTAGTAACTTTCATTACGTTCAGCTTTGGCTTTCAGACCAGGTGGTACCTGATAAAGAGCGCCAAGGTGAGCATAATTTTCAGCCATTTTTACGTAAGCTGCTGTTCCTATTGTTTCCAGATAACGGAAAACACCACCGTGGAATGGAGGGAAACCAAGGCCATAAACCAGAGCCATGTCTGCTTCTGCTGGGCTGGCGATGACACCTTCTTCCAGACAACGGACAACTTCGTTGATCATCGGGATCATAGTACGAGCGATGATCTCTTCACTGGAGAAATTACTCTTCTGTTGGCAGATAGTTGCCAGCAGTTGGTCTGTTTGCTCGTCCTGCTCTTTTTTAGGCTTACCTTTCTTATCTTGAGTGTATTTGTAGAAACCAAGACCGTTTTTCTGCCCGTAGCGTTGATTGTCATATAGAACATCAATGGCATCTTTATAATCACGCTCCATGCGATCTGGGAACCCTTGGGCCATGACTGATTGAGCATGATGTGCAGTATCAAGACCAATAACATCAATAAGGTAAGCAGGACCCATTGGCCAACCAAATTCTTTCTCCATGATTTTGTCTATTTGGCGGAAATCACCACCATCACGCAATAGCAGACCGAAGCCAAGGAGATAAGGAAGCAGTACCCGGTTTACAAAGAACCCTGGACAGTCGTTAACGACGATCGGAGTTTTACCCATTTTGCTGGCATAGGCGACTACGGTTGAAATTGTCTTTTCAGACGTTTTTTCACCGCGAATTACTTCAACTAACGGCATGCGGTGTACCGGGTTGAAGAAATGCATACCACAGAAGTTTTCCGGGCGTTTTAGGGGTTTAGCCAATTCTGAAATCGGAATTGTTGACGTATTGGAAGCTAGGACACAATCTTCATTAACCAGAGTTTCAGTTTCTGATAGTACAGCCGCTTTGATCTTAGGATTCTCTACTACAGCTTCAACCACGATTTGAGCCTGTTCGATACCGGCATAATTTAAGGTAGGTTGAATAGAAGAGAGGGTTTTCGCCATTTTTATGGCATCTAGACGGCCACGTTCAAACTGCTTATTTAGAAGTTTCGCGGCTTCATTCATACCTAATTCAAGGGCTTGCTGGCTGATGTCTTTCATCATGACAGGAATCCCTTTGCGGGCAGATTGATAGGCTATACCACCACCCATAATTCCTGCACCTAGAACTGCGGCATACTCAGGTGTTGTGACTTCTTTCAGATGTTTTTTTGCCAGCCCTTTTACATACTGGTCATTAAGAAAAATACCCACTAAGGCACGGGCAACATTTGTCTGTGCTAGAGGAATGAAGCTGGCGGTTTCCTGTTTCAATGCTTCATCGCGACCAAGTGTAGCGGCTTTTTCTATGGATTTAACTGCGGCGATGGGAGCTGGATAATGAGGACCGGCGACTTTCATCACCATACCTTTTGCCACACTAAAACTCATGCTTCGTTCAATTTCATTGAGTTTCAAAGGCTCTAATTTCGGCTGGCGTGCGGCTTTCCAGTCAAGGTTCCCTGCAATTGCTTGTTCCAGCATTGATACTGCGGAGTCAACCAATTTTTCTTTGGGAACAACAGCATCAATCAAACCGTTTTTCAATGCATCTTCTGCACCAATGTCTTTACCTGCTGCAATGATATCCAGGGCATTATCAGTCCCGATCAAGCGAGGAAGGCGAACAGAGCCACCAAAACCAGGCATAATACCAAGTTTGGTTTCTGGCAGCCCAATGCGTATATCCGGGGAGGCCACACGGAAATCCGTAGATAGAACACATTCACAACCACCACCAAGAGCATAACCGTTTATTGCCGAAATGGTTGGTACAGGTAAATCTTCTATCCGGTTTAAAATGCTATTTGAAAAGTTGAGCCATTCTTGCAGTTTTTCTACAGGTGAATCGAATAAAGAGAGGAATTCAGTAATATCCGCACCAACAATAAATGCAGCTTTTTCAGAACGTAATAAAACGCCTTTCAGTCCAGTTTGTTGCTCCAGGCTAGCAACAGCCTTATCGAGAGATGCAACGGTTTTGGTATCTAGTTTATTAATCGCGGCTGGGGCATTGAAAACCAGTTCAGCAATGCCATCTTTCAGCCAGCTTACTTGAATTGTTTCACTTTGATAGAGCATGTCGTTCTCCTAAATGAGCGCATACCATCTGGTATGACCAGATGGGTTTGATTGTGGTTATTATGTTAAGCAAATGCAAATGAGTGATTAGTTTTTTGCAAGGGTGATCACAAGTGAGATTTGTATCTCATTGACAATAATTGTTTTTATATTTTGATAAATAAGGTGTTAGCGGGGGCTGATGAATTGAGAGGGTTTTGCGTGATACCTGCAAATATCAATGGCTGTGATAAGCTAATGGTCTAGCCATAAAATAAAAAAGGTCAATTGAAATGGAAAAGTTGGCATCTCTGTACCACGAACATATCTCTACATTGCAGCAACGTACCGGTGAAGCATTGGCCCATAATCAATTCGATGCTTTGCTGATTCACTCTGGTGAGTTACAGCGTATTTTTCTTGATGATAGAGACTACCCTTTCAAAGTTAACGCTCACTTCAAAGCTTGGGTGCCAGTAACTAAAGTACCTAATTGTTGGTTGTGGGTAGATGGTATTAATAAGCCTAAATTATGGTTTTACTCACCGGTAGATTATTGGCACAGCGTAGAACCGCTACCGACTAGCTACTGGACTAAAGAAGTTGAAATGATCCATCTGGCAAATGCTGGAGATATCAATGCAGAGTTAAGCACTTATGTCAAACAGAATGTTGCTTACATTGGTTGTTCACCACAAAGAGCAAAGGAGATTGGTTTCTCTGAACACAATATTAATCCAAAGCCTGTCCTTGATTATTTGCATTTCTATCGTTCATACAAAACAGATTATGAATTAGCTTGTATGCGTGAAGCGCAAAAAACGGCTATTGTCGGGCATTTGGCCGCTTATGAAGCATTTCAGGCTGGGATGAGTGAATTTGATATTAATATCTCTTATCTTACGGCGACAGGTCATCGTGATACAGATGTACCTTATGACAATATTATTGCTATGAATGAGAATGCGGCTGTTTTGCATTACACTGTATTGCAACACAATGTACCTTCAGAGATACGTAGCTTCTTGATTGATGCCGGCGCTGAATATAATGGCTATGCAGCAGATATCACCCGTACTTATTCAGCAAAAAGCAATAACGAATTTTCCTCTTTAATTAAAGATATGAATGCTGAACAAAAAGCACTAATCAGTACAATTAAAGCAGGAGTTCGCTATACCGAATATCATATTCAGATGCATTATCGGATTGCTAAATTATTGAAAAAATATGGTATCGTGAAAGATGTCAGTGAAGAAGTCATGGTTGAAAAAGGGCTGACAACCCCATTCTTTCCACATGGCATTGGTCATCCTCTTGGATTACAGGTCCATGATGCGGCAGGGTTTATGCAGGATGATACAGGTACACATTTGGCAGCTCCGGATATGTACCCTTATCTGCGTTGTACCCGTATTCTGGAACCCCGAATGGTGCTGACTATCGAGCCTGGCCTTTATTTCATCGAATCGCTGCTTGCACCTTGGCGTGAAAGTGAATTCAACAAACATTTTGACTGGAATAAAATTGGGATGCTTAAACCTTTCGGTGGTATTCGTATCGAAGACAATATTGTGATCCATGAAAATAAAGTGGAAAACATGACTAGGGATCTTCAATTACCATAATGAAGCCTTATTTGATACCCGCGGCTTCAGTGAGTTTTACTGAAGAGATTAAAAAAAGTCGCTTTATTACCTTTCTGAAGCATACTTGTGGGGTGGATGAGGCCAAGGAGTTTATCCAGCAAATCAAAGCTCAGTACCCTGATGCCCGCCATCACTGCTGGGCATTTGTTGCTGGTGCGCCGGATGATTCACAGCAGTTGGGTTTTTCAGATGATGGCGAGCCTTCAGGGACCGCAGGTAAGCCGATGCTATCCCAGCTTATGGGAAATGATATTGGTGAAATAACCGCGGTTGTTGTCCGTTATTTTGGTGGAATAAAATTAGGTACCGGTGGGTTAGTAAGGGCATATGGAAGTGGTGTCCAACAGGCGCTGAAATTGCTGGAAACAAAATATAAGGTTCCACAGAAACTCTGTTCCTTGCAGTGTGAATATGCCCATATCTCTATGATTGAACAGTTATTACAGAAATCATCGGGGCAAATTATTTCCAGTGAGTATGCAGAGAATGTTACTTTACGAATTTCACTTCCAACTACCTTAGTGGGGGAAGTCGGTGATAAATTACGTGATCTAAGTCGTGGTGTACTGCATTTAACACCTGATCTGTAAATATTCTCTGTAACTGGATTTCTAAGGAACCAGCTAAATGCATTTTCGTGCCATAACCCGTATTGTTGGGCTACTTGTCATTCTTTTCTCTGTCACCATGATAATTCCAGGATTGGTAGCACTTATCTATCGTGATGGCGCTGGGCGTGCATTTAGTCAGACATTTATTTTTGCCTTAATTATTGGTTTGATGCTTTGGATACCAAATCGGGAGCAAAAACATGAATTAAAGCCCCGAGAAGGGTTTCTTATCGTTGCTTTATTTTGGATTGTACTTGGTAGTGTTGGGGCTTTACCTTTCATCTTTTCTGAACAGCCAAACCTTTCTATTACAGATGCATTTTTTGAGTCTTTCTCCGGTTTAACAACAACGGGTGCTACGACCCTGATTGGGCTTGATTCCTTGCCTAAAGCGATTCTTTTCTACCGGCAGATGCTGCAATGGTTAGGTGGTATGGGGATTATTGTGCTGGCTGTTGCAATATTGCCTCTACTCGGGGTTGGGGGAATGCAACTCTATCGGGCTGAAATGCCTGGCCCTTTGAAAGATAATAAAATGCGCCCACGAATTGCTGAAACGGCAAAAACCTTATGGTTGATTTATGTATTACTGACAATCGCCTGCGCTTTAGCATTATGGGCTGCGGGGATGTCAGTTTTTGATGCCGTTTCTCACAGTTTTTCAACTATCGCGATTGGTGGATTTTCTACGCATGATGCGAGTATTGGTTATTTCAATAGCCCTGCGATAAATACCATTATTGCGATTTTTCTGCTGATTTCTGGTTGTAACTTTGGCTTGCACTTCGCAGTATTAACGGGACGTAGCCTGACAGTATATTGGCGGGACCCTGAATTCCGCATGTTTATCTCCTTTCAATTAGTGCTTGTCATTATTTGCACTTTGATCTTATGGCATCATACTGTTTATAAGTCGGGGATAGAGACATTAAACCAAGCTTTTTTCCAGGTTGTTTCAATGGCGACAACGGCAGGGTTCAGCACAGATAGCTTTGCACGTTGGCCATCATTTTTGCCAATATTACTGTTGTGTTCCGCGTTTATTGGTGGTTGTGCGGGTTCAACGGGAGGAGGACTGAAAGTCATTCGTATCTTATTACTATTCCTGCAAGGTTCCCGTGAATTGAAGAGATTGGTTCATCCAAATGCGGTTTATACCCTCAAGCTAGGGCGAAGAGCATTACCTGAACGGATTATTGAAGCTGTTTGGGGATTCTTCTCTGCTTATGCTTTGGTATTTATCATTAGCTTGTTATTACTTATTGCAACTGGTGTAGATGAACTTTCTGCGTTTTCTGCAATAGCCGCTACACTAAATAATCTAGGGCCTGGGTTGGGTGTTGTTGCGGATAACTTCACTGCAATGAATCCGGCAGCCAAATGGATATTAGTTATAACGATGTTGTTTGGTCGCTTGGAAGTATTCACTTTATTAGTTTTATTTACACCAACCTTCTGGCGTGAATAGTCTATTAGGAGAGGGGTATGGCTATGAATTGTTTGTTACTTTATTCCAGTCGGGATGGGCAGACTAAGAAAATCATTACCCGCATTGCTGAAAATCTACGCAAATCAGGGGAGGTATGCGAGCTCATAGATTTAGCAACAGTAAAAACGATTAATTTGGAAGATTATGACAAAGTTATGATTGGGGCTTCGATCAGATATGGTCATTTTAATTCGGTACTGAAAAAGTTTGCGATTTGTCATCAACAACAACTTAATAAGATGCCAACTGCGTTTTTTTGTGTGAATCTGACAGCCAGGAAGCCAGAGAAACGTACACCAGAAACGAATGTGTATGTTCGCAAATTTCTGCTTAATAATCCCTGGAAGCCAGATTTATGTGGTGTTTTTGCTGGTGCATTACTTTATCCCCGTTATCATTGGTTGGATCGGATAATGGTGAAGATGATTATGAAGATGACCGGTGGGGAAACTGATACAACCAAAGAAATTGAATATACCGACTGGCAGCAAGTCGATCATTTTGCTAATGATTTCCTTGAAATAGTGAGTGAAAAATAACTGATTTGTTCTTTTTGTCAGTGTTTTGTTGAAAAAATCCGCGAATGGCAATTTTTTTTCAATAAATACTTGCCAGCGTCAAAGAACTCCCTATAATGCGCCACCACTGACCGACACAACGCTGATAAACATTGTGAGGTCAGGCAGAGAGAAAGCGAATAAGCGCTTGACTCTGCGGGCGAAAAGCGTAGTATACGCAGCCCGGCTGAGCGAGAATATGAAATTTTAATTCAGCCTGCTCTTTAACAATTAATCAGACAATCTGTGTGGGCACTCACAAGACCGTATCACAAAAAAATACGTTTTAAAGTCTTGAAGAGTGAACAACAGTTAATTCATTACGAAATAATTAGTC
>NZ_RCWD01000037.1:0-55336 GCF_018448965.1 Photorhabdus hainanensis
TTATATGACAAAGCAAAAAACAGGCCAATGTGATTATTTTGTAACAGCATTGTATAAAAAATAGATTAATATTAATCATTTAATAACCAGCATTAATAATTTCAAATTAATTTTATGGTTTTATTTTTAAAGTGTGATACAAATCACATTTATAATGATTGATTTCAGCATTGAATTGCTTGAACTGTGACAGTTATTTTTAATTTGTGATAAGTAATGACCTTTTCTGACTTATGTGAGGATTTATCCATGTCAATATTGCTTTTTATCTGCCGCTCGATCTGCCAGAAGATAACTTAACCTAAATCCTTTATTATTATGTGGGATAAATAGCATGATTTATTGGCGTCATTGCTCTCCTTGGGAAGGGGAGATTAATGAAAATATCAATGGGTTAATCAGGAAATACTTTCCAAAGGGAACCGATTTTAATGAAGTCTCTGAGCAGGAAATAGATTTTGTGGTAAGCCGATTAAGTAATCGCCCTTGAAAAATTAGGGGGTGAAACACCCAATGAATTATTTAAAGGAATACGGATATGTTGACTTCCAGAGTAACGATGTTGCGCTTATTATGTGAATCCAAGCTATTTTTTTACATGAAAATAATATGTTTTTGTTATCGTATTAATAAAGATGTTAATAATGGTTGGATATAAACATATATGCTATGTTTATAATGACAAATTATATTGCTATAGAGTGACAATTATAATTATTCTATTTAAATTGTTTTTATATAATATAAGGTAAATTTATATTTGATAAATATATTATTATTTTGCCCTATAATGTAGATGAAATGAGTTCAGTCATATAAGGTTGTAATGATATAACAAATTAAGCATTGTTAACTACATCTGATATTAGTATAGTAAGTTTGATTAAATTGCTTGAATAATCTATCGTTGGGTTTTATTTTTAATAATATATTTGTCTCTGCCTTTAAAAATATGTTGTACAGTAAGGTATAATATTTGTGTGTTAATATTGCAAGATAATAAATATGATAGGGAGATAATCATTTTATGTTGAAAAATTAACGGCTAGCAGAGGAGGGGTAATTTGTGATCTGCTTATAAAAATGTGACGATATAATGGCTTTTCATTATTTTATTGATGTACGTCAATGCTATTGTTACCCGTATCGTTTAATAAAAGCATTACTTCAACAAAACTAATGGATATGCTATGTCATTAAAAATAACTGTGCTCTTGGAAAATAAAACGTCTGATTCATATTTGATAGCTAAGCCTGGTCTGAGTCTTTTACTTGAGGATGGTGAAGAGAAGATAATTTTTGATACCGGCCCAGATGGTAGCTATATTGAGAATGCAAATAGGATGGGAATATCTATTGATGATATATCCAAAATTGTTATCTCTCATGGGCATTCTGACCATATAGGTGGTGTTAACTATTTTCCTCATAATGCTAAATTAATATGTCACCCTGATGCGTTAAGCGAGAAATATTATGGTGTGATGTTCAATAAAAAGAGTGTCTTAAAATTCAAAAAAATATCGGGTAAAATTAATAAAAGAGTTAAGAAGAGAGTTTTATTTCGTTTGACGAAATCGCATATGAAAATAAGTGATAGATTTATTTTTTCAGGAGAAATAGCAAACAATCATCGTAAATCCTACGGATTAATTAGAAAGAGCTGTTGGGCTAATGATTATATATTGGATGATAGTGCGTTAATTTGGAAAAGTGATAATGGACTGGTGATTATCATTGGCTGTGGTCATTCTGGTATTTGTGAAATCATTAACCACGCCAAAATGATTACCGGTGTGGACAAAGTATTCGCAGTAATAGGAGGATTGCATTTAAGGAGAGCGTTGCCGACAGAGTTATTGAAGATCAGAGAATTTTTCATAAAAGAAAATATAAAAGAAGTCTATGGATGTCATTGTACGGGTAGCTGGGGAAGACTTTGGTTGCCAAATGTCAAACAGTTGAAAACAGGGCAGGTATTATTGGTAGAGTAACATAATGAAATTTATTGAGAAAATGGATGTTCATCAGGTTATTACCCCCTGTGCGACAGCGTTGGGGTTAGTATTTTTTTCTGTTTTAAATAATTGGGATTATAATAACGACAGGTTAATATTTTTATTGCTGAATTTATTCGCATTTTTTATTGTATTTTTTCATCATAGAGGGTTTTATTCATATTTTATAGAAAACAATTTGTATAATCGGTGTTTCATGCAAGTTATTATTGCCACTTTTGATAAAAAAGTGGCAACCTATTTACAGATTACAGATTACAGATTACAGATTACAGATTCATGGTAATTTTTGCATCAGAAGTTGAATGTGTTTTATTTATATGGCTTTTTATTTGTTATAAATATCCTATTGAGATAATGATTATTCTTAATAAATGGTTGATAATGTATTAAATGAAATGTTAAATATAAATTTATTAAAGTTATTTATTGCTTGAGATAATTAATTTATTAAACAGTGGTATATTGGAATCGAGTATGTTTAATCCGATATTGATATTTATAACCAGTACGATAATGATAATTTTCTGTTTATTCAACTTTGTTTTAATGGTCTATTTTATATTGTTTTATTTCTTGTGAATTATTGGGCAGGTGGTGCAGTAAGGGGCTATCTTCGGTTGCTAAGGGAAATGACGAAAATCTTTTTTTACTAAATATATGGAGTTCTTAGTGAAAAATTGAATCGATAAATTTAGATTTATTTATCGCCTCTGTGATGTTTAATTCGTTAAAATAACAGGCTATTATATGAACTTAATGTCTGTACGTTGCCTAATATAAATAGGCGGTATATAAAGTTATTCATTAAATCCTAAAATCCTACCATCAATTGGTTGGAGTTAAGACAGGGGTTATGGTTATGAATCAAGGTCAATTCTGGCAACAACCAGGAAAAAACAAACGTTATTTGGCGGTGATTTTGGCGTCTTTGCTGATGCTTTCTGGTTGTGACCAATCTGGTAGCTCTGATAATAATCAAGCGGCTCAATCACAGTCCACAGAAGTTCAAAGCGAGAAAGCGCCTCAGCAATCAAGTATTCCACCAAAATCCGTAAGACAGAAAGATGCGGCATCACTGGCTGAATTAGCAAAACGTTATGCCGGTAAATCAGTGAAGATTCTGGATGCTTCCGAAGTTCAGCTTGATGGCGCTAGTGCAATGGTGGTGACATTTTCTGTTCCTTTAGATCCAAATCAGGATTTTGCTCAGAATGTCCGTTTGGTCGATGTCAAAGAGGGCAAACTTGATGGCGCCTGGGAACTATCAGATAACATGATGGAGCTTCGCTTGCGCCATTTGCCGCCCTCCCGTGAGTTGCAATTGACCGTAGATAAAGGTGTTAAAGGTATCAATGATCGTCAACTCGAAACGGTTTATGAGAAAACGCTGACAACCGCGACGATTTCTCCGTCCGTCGGTTTTGCCAGCAAAGGCTCCTTGTTACCCAGTAAAGTCGCTGAAGGTTTGCCGGTATTAGCCCTGAATGTAAATCGTATTGATGTTAATTTTTTCAGGATCAAAGAGACAGCATTGCCCGCTTTTATTGCACAGTGGCAATATCGCAACAATATGAGTTCTTGGGAATCTGAAGAGATGCTCAAAGGCGCGGAACTGGTTTATACCGGCCGTTTCGATCTGAATCCAACACTGAATACCCGCGAAAAATTACTGTTGCCATTAAGTAATATCAAAGAGTTACAGAAAGATGGCGTTTATCTGGCGGTGATGCAACAAGCAGGTAAATACACTGACACTAATCCAGCAACAATGTTTACCTTAAGTGATATTGGTGTTTCTATGCACAGCTATCTGGGTAGGATGGATGTGTTTACCCAATCTTTGGCGCAAGGTAGCAGCCTGAAAGGGGTGGAAATACGGCTGTTGGATGAGAAAGGGCAATTATTGTCAAAGGCAACGACGGACGATGATGGACACGTCAGTCTGGAGAAAAATGCGAAAGCGAAACTATTGCTCGCTACTCGTGACCACCAGACCAGTATGATTGATTTGGTATCACCGGCGCTGGATCTGTCTGAGTTCGATATTTCTGGCTCACAAGGGTATAGCAAACAGTTTTTTGTTTTTGGGCCTCGTGATCTTTATCGTCCGGGTGAAACGTTGATTGTCAATGGCCTGTTGCGTGATGGCGATGGCCGCGCAGTGAAAAGTCAGCCGGTTAAAGTGGATGTACTGAAAACCGATGGTCAGGTAGTCCATAGTTTTGTCTGGCAACCTGAAAATGGATTGTATCAATATCGTTATGTGATCCCTCCCTCAGCGGCTACCGGCCTCTGGTCGCTACGTTTTGATTTGGGTGATAACAAACCTCGTTATTACAAGTTTAATGTCGAAGATTTTCTGCCGGAGCGTATGGCGCTGGAAATTAGCAGTGAGTCTCATCCGGTGATGAAAGACCACGATGTGGATTTCGTGATTAACGGCCGTTATCTATATGGTGCGCCTGCTGCATATAATCGCTTGCAAGGGCAATTATTCCTGCGTCCAGCTCGTGATGCGGTAGCAAAATTGCCCGGCTATGAGTTTGGTGCGGTTACAGAGGACAATCTTAGTCGCACATTGGATGAGTTTGATCTGGTTTTAGGGAATGATGGTAAAGCCGTAATTAATGTCAGTGCCGACAACTGGAGTTCGGTCTCTTCGCCGGTAAACGTCATTGTACAGGCAAGTTTGCTTGAATCGGGTGGCCGCCCGGTAACTCGGTGGGTTGAACAGGCCGTTTGGCCGACAGAAAAGCTGGTGGGTATCCGTCCGCTGTTCAATCAGAAAGAGATTTATGACTATCGCGTAGGTCGTTATCAAAGCCGTTACAATGTGGATGAAAATTCACTGGCGCAATTTGCGCTGGTATATGCCGATGCCAATGGAAAAAAATATGCTGCGAAAGATTTAACCGCCCGTCTGGTTTATGAACGCCGTGATTATTATTGGCGTTGGTCGGATGGGGAAGGTTGGCAATCAGGTTATGACCAGAAAGATTTGGTGATGGCGGATGAACATATCCAGATTGCTCAAGATGGCACCGCAAAGGTTAGTTTTCCGGTTGATTGGGGTTCGTACCGTATTGAAGTGGTTAATCCAGAAAATCAATTAGTGACCAGCGTTAATTTCTGGGCTGGTTACTCATGGCAGGACAATACCGGTGGCACAGGGGCTGTTCGTCCTGATCAGGTGAAATTGTCTCTGGATAAACCTGCTTATCGGGTAGGCGAGAAAATAAAATTGCATATGGCCGCGCCACAGGCCGGTAAAGGTTATCTGTTGGTGGAATCCAGCGAAGGGCCGCTTTGGTGGCAAAAAATTGATGTGCCAGAGCAAGGTTTGGATGTGGAAGTGCCGGTGAATAAAGAGTGGCGTCGTCATGACCTTTATTTAACCGCGGTGGTGGTGCGTCCAGATGATAAATCTCGTCAGGCGACGCCGAAACGGGCCATTGGCGTGTTGCACCTGCCGTTGGCTGATGAAAATCGTAAACTGGATTTAACGCTATCCGCACCGGAAAAAATGCGTCCGAATCAGAATTTGACCGTTAAAGTCAAAGCGACGCCACAGCAAGGGCGGAAATTACCTAAGCAGGTTAATGTGTTGCTTTCCGCTGTCGATACAGGGGTGTTGAATGTCACGAATTTTAAAACCCCGGACCCCTATGAAGCTTTCTTTGGTCGTAAGCGTTACAGCGTCGATCAATATGATGTCTATGGTCAGTTGATTGAAGGTGAAGGCCGTCTGGCGAATCTGCGTTTTGGCGGTGATGGTGATGATAGCGCCCTTGAACGTGGCGGTAGAAAGCCATTAACTGAAGTTAAGATTATCGCTGAACAGGCACAGCCGGTGACATTGGATGAAAACGGCGAAGGGCAGATCGTTTTGCCAATCCCTGATTTCAACGGTGAGTTGAAGCTGATGGCTCAAGCGTGGAGTGAAGATGAGTTCGGCCACGGTGAAAGTAAAGTTGTCGTTGCGGCGCCGGTGGTTGCACAGATGGCATTACCTCGCTTTATGGCCGGTGGTGATAGCGCATTATTGTCGTTGGATTTGACTAATTTAACTGAACAGACGCAAAACTTGACCTTGAGCTTTGCTGCTGATGGCCTGATTAGGCTAGAGGGGGATGTTAGCAAAGAGATAGTTTTGGAAAAAGGCAAATGCACCACCGTGGAGATCCCGGTCATAGCGCAGCGTGGTTTTGGTCAAGGAGAGGTTTCCCTGACGATTAATGGTCTGAATCTGCCGGGTGAAAATGTAAAACCGTACCAAAATAGTTGGAAGATTGGCGTGCGTCCGGCGCAGCCAGCGGAAACTGTTCTGTTCGCTAATGTTATTCATCCGGGAGAGGAGTGGCAGATGCCGTCGGATGCCTTGTCGGGTTTATCGCCAGCAGGAGCCGAGGGGCAGTTGTTACTGAGCAGCCGTCCGCCATTACAGATTTCACGCTATATTCGTGAATTGTACGCTTATCCGTATGGCTGCCTTGAGCAGACAATCAGCGGGCTTTACCCGTCACTCTATTCGAACAAAGCAGAGCTGAATAGCTTGGGCATCATGACGGAAGATGATGATAAACGCCGGGCAAGTATTGATGAGGGAATTATTCATCTGGTCAGTATGCAGCGTCATGACGGTAGCTTTGCTTTATGGGATAAAACCGGTGATGAGGAGTATTGGTTAACGGCCTATGCTGCCGATTTTCTATTCCGTGCAAGTCAACGGGGTTATAGTGTACCTAAGGAGGTGTTGACTGCTGCCAATAATCGTCTGTTACGTTATTTACAGGATAAGAGTGTTATTAACTATCCCTACAGCCAGAATCAGGAAGCGATGCGATTCTCGGTTCAGGCTTATGCCGGTCTGGTGCTTGCAAACCAACAGAAAGCGCCATTGGGTGCTTTGAGACAAGTTTATGAACGCCGTCAGCAAGCTGGCAATGGCTTGTCGCTGGTACAACTGGGCATTGCACTGAAACTGATGGGGGATAATACCCGAGCGGATGAAGCGGTTCATTTGGGGATCAGCAAAAACCGTAATGATGATTTAGATTTAGGTGATTACGGTAGCGCCATCCGCGACAACGCAATGATTGTCGCTCTGTTGACTGAAAATAATATGTTGATAAAGGAACGTGATGAGAAATTACTGGCGCTGTCTGATGAATTATCATCTCGCCATTATTTTTCAACTCAAGAAAGTAATTCACTCTATCAGGCGGGACGTTTCTTTATTGATACATCGGTGCAACCGTGGAAGGCTCTATTTAATCAGCGGAATTCACCAATAAGTAGGGACAAACCCTATAGTGAGATGCTGTATCCACAGGATATTCTGCAAGGTATGAGTATCAGTAACCTTGGTGACAGTACGCTCTATTCACGAGTGAATGTGGCGGCCTACCCACTGCGTTCTCCGAAACCTTACGCTAATGTGCTGAAAATTGAGCGTAGCTATCTGGATATGAAGGGTAATCCAGTTGCTATTGACCGTCTGAAAAGCGGTGAAATGGTGGTTGTGAAATTGGTGGTTAGTTCAGATAAACCCGTATCGGATGCTTTGGTTGTTGATTTATTGCCTGCCGGTTTGGAACTAGAGAACCAAAATTTGGCTAACAGTAGTGCTAAGTTGAGTGAGAGTGCCGCTAATCTGCAAGAGTTGATTGGCGATATGCAGCAGGCGACGATTCGCCATATGGAATATCGTGATGATCGATATGTGGCGGCAATCGCGGTTGATCCTTCTCAGCCAGTGACATTGCTCTATTTGGCACGTGCTGTAACTCCGGGTGTTTACACCATTCCTGCGCCACAGGTTGAATCTATGTATGTGCCTTACTGGCGTGCGGTCGGTTCTACACCAGAAAAACTGGAAGTTGTTCGCTAAAGTCTATCAGCCCTTACGCTTTGGCGTAGGGGCTGATTTCTCACTAGGTATCCATTGATGAAGAAAACGCATCGCCTTATATGGCTGATCGTGCTGTTGTTGTTTCTGATCCCGGCGGGTTTATGGCTGGCGGATAAAATTTGGCCTCTGCCACTGCGTGAAGTCAAAATGGCGCGTATTGTCGTGAGTGAGGATGGTACGCCGCTTTGGCGTTTTGCCGATGATGAAGGCGTTTGGCGTTATCCGGTGACGTTGGATCAAGTATCACCGGAATATATTCAGGCATTGCTGACTTATGAAGATCGCTGGTTCTATAAACACCCGGGTATTAACCCGATTTCTCTGGCGAGGGCTGCCTGGCAGGATATTCGGGCAGGTAAAATTTTATCCGGCGGCAGTACTCTGTCAATGCAGGTCGCCCGGTTGATTGATCCCCATTCACGTACTTTTGGCGGCAAGTTGAAACAGATCTGGCGTACTTTGCAGCTTGAATGGCACTATTCTAAAAACGAAATTCTTGAGATGTATCTGAACCGTGCGCCGTTTGGAGGGACGTTACAAGGCGTCGGTGCGGCGAGTTGGGCGTATTTAGCGAAACCGCCTGCTGAACTCTCTGCGGGAGAGGCGGCTTTACTGGCTGTTTTGCCACAGGCTCCCAGTCGTTTAAGGCCAGATCGCTATCCTGAACGGGCACAGGCTGCTCGTGATAAGGTGTTGCAACGGTTGGCGCGGTATAAAATCTGGCCGGAAGAGAAGGTTGCTGATATTCGCCAAGAGACGTTGTGGCTGGCTCCTCGTCAGGCGCCACAGCTTGCCCCGCTTCTTGCCAGACGAATGGCGAAAGGCTCTCGTCAGGAGATCATTAAAACAACCCTTGATGTGGGATTACAGCGCCAGCTTGAAGATATGGCGGTGAATTGGAAGTACCAGTTACCAGAAAAAACGTCGATTGGCGTGTTAGTGGTTGATCATACAGACATGGCGGTAAAAGCTTATATTGGTTCGCTGGATCTGCGGGATGATAGCCGTTTTGGTCATGTCGATATGATAAGTTCATGGCGTTCGCCGGGATCAACCCTGAAACCATTTCTGTATGCAATGGCGCTGGATGATGGGTTGATTCATGGGGAATCACTGTTACAGGATGTGCCTCGCCGCTTTGATTATTATCGCCCGGGAAATTTTGACAGTGGTTTTCATGGGCCGGTCAGTGCCAGTGAGGCGTTGATTCGTTCATTGAATTTACCCGCCGTGCAACTGCTTGAAGCCTATGGCGCTAAGCGGTTTACCGCCAATATGCGAAATGTGGGAACGGTATTGCGTTTTCCTCCCGGCAGTGAACCCAATTTATCATTGATTCTTGGTGGCACGGCAGTTCGGATGGATCAACTGGTGGCGGCTTACGCAGCGTTTGCCCGTCAAGGGAAGGTTGCCCCTTTGAGATTCACTCCTCAGCAGAAATTGCGTGATCGGCGACTTTTTTCACCCGGCGCGGCATGGATAGTGAGACGGATTATGGCTGGAGAGGCTCTGCCGCAACCTGATGATGTGTTACCGGCACAGGTGCCGCTAGCCTGGAAAACCGGTACCAGCTATGGCTACCGTGATGCTTGGGCTGTCGGTTTAAACGCGCGTTATACCATCGGTGTTTGGGTTGGCAGGCCGGACGGTACGCCGGTTGTCGGGCAGTTCGGCTACGCTACGGCGATTCCTATCATAAATCAGATCAATAACCTGTTACTCGCCAATATGCGAAATGGGGCTAAACGAGCCCCCGTTGATCCTCGTCCAGAAACTGTTAGTCAGGCCGTTATCTGTTGGCCGGGAGGGCAGAGTTTGCCGAAAGGAGATAATAATTGCCGTCAGCGTCGTCTGAGCTGGATATTGAATAATACCATTCCGCCTACGTTGCCTGCGGTAGGGCAAGAGGCCATTTCAGGTATTAATGAACAGGTATGGTTGGATAAAAACGGTTTGCGTGTTGCCCCCGATTGTCCCGATGCTCAACCTAAAAATATCGCTTTATGGCCGATTACCCTCGAATCAT
Organism: Photorhabdus hainanensis; assembly: GCF_018448965.1. Classification (NCBI taxonomy): domain Bacteria; kingdom Pseudomonadati; phylum Pseudomonadota; class Gammaproteobacteria; order Enterobacterales; family Morganellaceae; genus Photorhabdus; species Photorhabdus hainanensis. The sequence continues at coordinate 9,959 of NZ_RCWD01000037.1, forward strand.
GGTTACCTGAGCAAGAGCGACGAGCGCAGCGTCTGCCGCCGGTTAATCCCGAATGTCCACCGTTGAAATCAGATGAAGCGCCTTTGTTGATCGTGGGTATTCATAATGGAGATGTATTGAAACGGCTCCCCGGTTTTAACAGTCTTGATTTACGTATGACAACTCAAGGCGGTAGTGGTGGGCGGCAATGGTGGTTTTTGAATGGAGAACAGGTAATGATCACAGAAAAGAATCAGGGATTTGTTCAGACCTTGACTCAGCCGGGTAAATATCAGCTTAGTGTTTTGGATTTGGGCGGGCAGATTGATTCTGTCAATTTTACTTTGAAGTAAACGATTCAGGTAAAAGTGTGATTTGTACGAAAAAATGGTAATTTTCGCTAAGGAAAATTTAATGGAATGTTATGTTTTCTGTAGGCAACTGCTATTCGTGCCCCTATAATCAACGCCGCTTTTACCTCCGCTAAGGTTGCGGAATGAGTATTAACCGATTAATTTATCGGGAATGAAAAATTAAAATTATCAGTTGCTGAACGAAGAGCCAAGAGGTTATCCATGACGGTTGAACGTACTTTTTCTATTATTAAGCCTAACGCTGTGAAGAAAAATGCCATCGGGGCTATTTACGCTCGTTTTGAAAGCGCCGGGTTTAAAATTATTGCCGCCAAAATGCTTCACCTGACCCGTGAACAGGCTGAGGGCTTCTATGCGGAGCACAAAGGCCGTCCTTTCTTTGATGGTCTGGTGGAATTTATGACTTCTGGCCCGATTATGGTTCAGGTGTTGGAAGGCGAGAATGCAGTACAGCGTCATCGTGACCTGATGGGAGCAACTAATCCTGATAATGCATTAGCAGGTACTTTGCGTGCTGATTATGCGGACAGCTTTACTGAAAACGCGGTTCACGGTTCCGATGCGGTTGAGTCTGCAAACCGTGAAATTGCCTATTTCTTCACAGAAGATGAAATTTGCCCACGTTAATTGATTTGCCGTTAACCGTAGCATCATTGCATTAAAGTTTGTACAATGCGGCGCCCCGTTGTTAATTCAACGGGGCGTTTGTTATTTGTCACTATGCTAAACTGATAGTGATATCCGAATTGAAACTTCGCGTTGAATTCATCAACGCAGAGCCGAAAGTGTCACAACGAGGCAATATACAAAAATGTCCCAACCAAATACCGCGGCACAATTTGCTGCTCCTGTCGTGTCTGAAACTCCAGAAAAGAAAGGCGGTAAAATTAACCTGCTTGATCTGAATCGTAAGCAAATGCGTCAGTTTTTCATTGATATGGGAGAAAAACCCTTCCGAGCTGATCAGGTGATGAAGTGGATGTATCACTACTGTTATGACGATTTTGAGCAGATGACAGATATTAATAAAATTCTGCGAGCAAAATTGCAACAGGTTGCAGAGATCCGTGCGCCGGAAGTCGCAGAAGAGCAACGTTCTGCCGATGGTACGATTAAGTGGGCGATCACTGTTGGCGATCAGCAAGTTGAAACGGTTTATATCCCGGAAGATGATCGAGCGACTTTGTGTGTCTCTTCTCAGGTAGGTTGTGCACTGGAATGTAAATTCTGTTCTACCGCTCAGCAAGGGTTTAACCGTAATTTACGGGTTTCTGAAATTATTGGTCAGGTTTGGCGAGCGGCAAAAATTATTGGTTCATTGAAGTCCAGTGGTCGCCGTCCGATCACCAATGTGGTGATGATGGGCATGGGAGAGCCTTTGCTTAACCTGAATAATGTGGTGCCTGCGATGGAAATCATGATGGATGATTTTGGTTTTGGTCTGTCAAAACGCCGCGTGACATTATCCACCTCCGGTGTGGTGCCGGCACTGGATAAACTTGGCGATATGATCGATGTTGCTTTGGCGATTTCCCTGCATGCGCCGACAGATGATGTGCGGGATGATATCGTTCCTATCAATCGTAAATATAATATCGAACAGTTTCTTGCCGGTGTGCGCCGCTATTTGACTAAATCCAATGCGAATCAGGGGCGTGTGACGGTGGAATATGTCATGCTGGATCATATTAATGACAGCGTGGAACAGGCGCATCAATTAGCTGAATGTTTGAAAGAGACACCGAGTAAGATCAATTTAATTCCGTGGAACCCGTTTCCGGGGGCGCCATATGGTCGTAGTTCCAACAGCCGGATTGATCGCTTTGCCAAGGTGTTGATGGAATATGGTTTCACCACTATTGTCCGCAAGACTCGCGGTGATGATATCGATGCCGCATGTGGTCAGCTTGCCGGTGATGTAATTGATCGTACCAAACGTACATTGAAAAAACGTCAGGCGGGTGAACCTATTCAGATAAGAACAGTCTGAATGGGAATGTGGGTATGTCGCTTCATGCAGTCACTGAAATGCATAAGTGAAATGCATAAGTAAAATGCATAAGTAAAATGATAGTTGCAATTGCGTATCTTTGGTCGGTGGGGATGGAATGATAAGGAAATCGTTATCGGGAATGATGGTGGTTGCTATGTTGTTGGCAGGATGTTCCAATCAACCAACAAACGGCGATCAACAGCGAAAAGTCGCAACAGAAACCCGAATTCAACTGGGAATGGCTTATCTGGCTAAAGGTAATTTGCCCGCCGCCAGATATCACTTTGATAAGGTTTTACTGGCAAAGCCGGACCATTATCAGGCTCAATTAGGTATGGCGTTGTATGAGCAATATTCTGGTCAGCCGAAAGCTGCCCGCCAACGTTACAAAATGGCGATGCAGTACGCGCCAGGAAATGATACGGTATTGTATCATTACAGCGTTTTTCTCTGTGAGCAGGGGCAGTATGAAGAAGTCAAAACTCTGTTTACCGGGAGCCATGCTAACAGGCGTGTTTGTTATCAGTGATTTGCCGCTAGTAAAATAGCAAATCTATTTCGCCGCGCAGGCTATTGTGTAATTTAAAAATTATAGCAGGAGCCGGCGCGAAGTTTTTCACAACCTGAACAGTACCGCGTCTTCTTGCTAATGAATACTGAAACGACTCCAGAACAAGCTCATTTAACCGCAGGTCAGCTCCTGCGTCAGGCTCGTGAACAGCACGGGCTAACCCAGCAGACTGTAGCTGATCGCTTGTGTTTAAAACTTTCTACTATCCGTGATATTGAAGAGGACAATATTCCAGCCACTATGGTGCCGACTTTCCTGCGTGGTTATGTTCGCTCTTATGCTAAGTTGGTACAAATTCCAGAAGCAGAAATTCTGGCAATTCTGGATAAGCATACTCCGGCAAAAACAGCGAAAGTTTCACCAATGCAGAGTTTTTCATTGGGTAAAAAACGTAAAAAACGCGAAAGTTGGTTGATGTGGATTACGTGGTTGATTATTTTAATCGTAATTAGTTTGACGGGAGCGTGGTGGTGGCAAAACCACATAGCTCAACAGAAGGAATTGATTTCGATGGCTGATCATTCGGCGGCTCAGATTGCTCAAAAAAAAGCTAAGGTGACTGAAAGTCACAAGCCGGCGACACAGTTGCCGGCCAGCGAACAGGCAACAAGCGAGCCGTCAGTATCTGCGGCTGAAAATGCAGCGGCAGCGGATACTCATAGTCCGAATACTAATAGTCCGAATACTCATAGTCATAATAGTGAGGAAGTGACTCAATCTGTGGCGTCAACTCAAAATCAAGTGGTGAAAACACCTGAAACTCAACCTGCAGGTAACGGGCCGCAAACTCAGACTGCGCCGTTGCCAGCTAATCAAGGGGCCACGCAAGTACCTAATGTGGCTGAAAATAATTCAACGGCAGTGGTTGATAGTAATAAATTGGTGATGAATTTTAAAGCATCCTGTTGGTTGCAAGTTGTGGATGCAAATGGAAAAACGCTGTTTAGTGGAACTAAACATAAGGGCGACCACCTGAGTCTTTCTGGCTCGTTGCCCTATAATTTAACTATCGGCGCTCCGGCTGTAGTGGATGTACAGTTCCGGGGGCAAGTCGTCGATTTAAGCCGCTTTGCTAAAGCAGGCCGTATCGCGCGTTTTAAAGTACCAACAGCACAATAAAATGCCTGTTGCAGTAGGGCATAGTTGTAGTTTTATCAGTAAACACATGGAAGTATGGGAGAAATACCTATATGCATAATGAATCGCCGATAAAAAGACGCAAATCTACGCGTATTTATGTAGGCAATGTGCCAGTCGGGGATGGTGCGCCTATTGCGGTGCAGTCAATGACAAACACACGTACTACGGATGTGGAAGCGACTGTTAAACAGATTAAATCGCTTGAGCGTGTTGGCGTTGATATTGTTCGCGTATCAATACCAACGATGGACGCCGCAGAAGCATTTAAGTTGATTAAGCAGCAAGCGAGTGTTCCTTTGGTCGCAGATATCCATTTTGATTACCGTATTGCGCTTAAAGTTGCAGAGTATGGTGTCGATTGTCTGCGTATTAACCCTGGCAATATCGGTAATGAAGCGCGTATCCGTGAGGTTGTGGCTTCTGCCCGTGATAAAAATATCCCAATCCGCATTGGTGTAAATGGTGGATCATTGGAAAAGGACATTCAGGAAAAATATGGTGAGCCAACGCCAGAAGCGCTGGTGGAGTCGGCTATGCGCCATGTGGATATTCTTGACAGACTTAATTTTGACCAGTTTAAAATCAGTGTAAAAGCGTCGGATGTTTTTCTGGCGGTTGGGGCTTATCGCCTGTTAGCTCAGAAGATTAATCAGCCGTTGCACCTTGGTATTACCGAGGCGGGTGGCGCACGTGCAGGCTCTGTAAAATCAGCCATTGGCTTAGGTATCCTCCTGTCAGAAGGTATCGGTGATACTTTACGTATTTCTCTGGCCGCTGATCCTGTCGAAGAAGTTAAAGTGGGTTTCGACATTCTGAAAGCATTACGTATTCGTTCCCGTGGTATAAACTTTATCGCTTGTCCAACCTGTTCCCGTCAGGAATTTGATGTTATTGGCACAGTTAATGCCTTGGAGCAGCGCTTAGAGGATTTACTCACACCGATGGATGTTTCCATTATTGGCTGTGTGGTTAACGGGCCAGGTGAAGCGGAGGTTTCTACTTTAGGCGTCACCGGCGCCAGAACGAAAAGTGGTTTTTATGAAGATGGCGTTCGGCAGAAAGAGCGCCTCGATAATACTGATATGATTGATCAGCTTGAGGCTAAAATCCGTGCTAAAGCATCAATGCTGGATGAAAATAAGCGCATTGGCATAAGTCAACTGGACAAATAATGTATCTGATACTGGCTCATCGTTATGATGAGCCAGCGTTGTTTTGTTTGTTAATTGAAGCTCGTCGGTATTCGCTTCTATAATCAATCAACATCATTTTTGAATCATTAACTAGAGATAAAACGTGGCAAAAAATATCCAAGCTATTCGAGGCATGAATGACTACTTGCCGACAGATACGGTTATCTGGCAGCGTATCGAAACTATTTTGAAACGGGTACTGGCGGGTTATGGTTATAGTGAGATCCGTACACCGATTGTAGAGCAGACCCCGTTATTTAAACGAGCTATTGGGGAAGTCACTGATGTGGTTGAAAAGGAGATGTATACCTTTGATGATCGCAATGGTGAAAGTATAACCCTGCGCCCTGAAAATACCGCAGGTTGTGTGCGTGCCGGTATTGAACATGGTCTGCTGTACAATCAGGAACAGCGCGTATGGTATTTAGGGCCAATGTTCCGTTATGAGCGACCGCAAAAAGGCCGTTACCGCCAATTTTATCAGTTAGGCGCTGAAGTTTTTGGTCTTCAAGGGCCTGATATTGATGCCGAACTTATTTTATTGACTGCCCGCTGGTGGCGTGAGCTCGGTATTTTTGAGCATGTGACGCTTGAACTGAATTCCATTGGTTCGTTGGCGGCTCGCGCCAATTACCGCGAAGCGTTGGTGGCTTTTCTTGAGCAGCACAAAGATAAGCTGGATGAAGATTGCAAACGCCGTATGTACAGCAATCCATTACGTGTTCTGGATTCAAAAAATCCAGAGGTTCAGCAACTTCTTAATGATGCGCCGGAACTGTTTGATTATCTTGATGCCGAATCAAAGGAACATTTTGATAGCCTGTGTGCGCTTCTTGATGGGGCGGGTATCAAATATCGGATTAATCAGCGTTTGGTTCGTGGTCTGGATTACTATAACCGCACGGTATTTGAATGGGTGACGACGGCACTCGGGGCTCAAGGGACGGTTTGTGCCGGCGGTCGGTACGATGGGCTGGTTGAACAACTGGGAGGCAGGCCAACGCCAGCTGTGGGTTTTGCTATGGGGATGGAACGTCTGGTTTTGCTGGTACAAGAAATTAATCCAGCATTTACTGCGGAGCGGTCAGTCGCAGATGTTTATCTTGCTTCTTTTGGTGAAGGTAGTCAGCAAGCAGCATTGATTTTGGCTGAACAGGTACGTGATACGTTGCCCCAATTGCGTTTAATGATGAACCACGGTGGTGGTAACTTTAAGAAGCAACTGGGGCGTGCGGATAAACAAGGCGCTAAAATTGCGCTGATCCTCGGTGAGGATGAAGTTCGTTCTGGTCAGGTAGCCATTAAAGATTTACGTACAGGCGAACAACAAACGTCGCTGCAAAGCGAAATTGCAGCTCGTTTGGCTGAACTGTTAGGTTAAGGAGAGACTCTGTGGAAGTCTATACCAATGAAAACGAACAAGTAGACGCGATCCGTCGCTTTTTTGCCAATAATGGTAAAGCCTTGGTTTTGGGGCTGGTGCTGGGTGCCGGGGCGCTGATTGGCTGGCGTTATTGGCAATCTCATCAGACAAATCAGTTGCAGGAAAGCGCAGAAGCTTTTGAACGGGTAGATCGAGGATTAATTGCCAGTACAAAAGAGGGTCATGCTGCTGCTGAAAAATTTGCCAGTGAAACGAATAACAGTTATGGCGTGATGACGCACATGCGTTTGGCTCAACTTGCTGTTGAAAAGAGTGAGTTAACTAAAGCAGATCAGTTCTTATCTGCGGCTGCTGGTCAGGCAAAAAATGAGGATTTGCAGGCTCTGGTGAATATTCGCTTAGCCAGAGTTCAATTGGCAGAAGATAAAACGGACGCTGCGTTGAAAACGTTGGAACTGGTCAAAGGTTCCGGTTGGGTTGCCGTCGCAGAGGATATCCGCGGTGATGCACTGTTGAAAAAAGGTGATATCGCCGGCGCCCGCGCAGCGTACACCAAAGGTTTGAGTTCAGATTCACCACAGGCGATCAAATCGATGTTAAATCTTAAATTGAATAACTTATCCAGCTAAGGGGAATTTTTCAATGCAACTGCGTAAAACACTCTTGGTTGGTTTGGTGGCTTCCGTTCTGCTAGCCGGTTGTTCAAGTGAGCAAGACATGGTAACGATGTCACCGTTGCCACAGGTCGAAAATCAATTTAACCCAAACGAGGTTTGGGATAAATCTGTAGGTGATGGTGTAGGCCGTTATTATTCTCATTTGATGCCAACCTGGCAGGGTTCCGCTGTTTATGTTGCTGATCGTCATGGCATCGTTAAGGCGTTGGACATTGATAGTGGTAAAGAGATATGGTCGGTGAATCTGGCTGAAAAAGCGGGTCTCCTCTCTTCCCGCATACCTGCGTTGCTCTCTGGTGGTCTGACTGTTGCCGGGGGTCATCTCTATGTAGGCACTGAACGTGCCAAAGTTATTGCATTGGATACCAAAGACGGCCAAGTTGCCTGGCAATCTGACGTCGCCGGTGAAGCGTTGTCGCGTCCTGTGGTGAGTGATGGTTTGGTACTGATTCATACTAGCAACGGGATGTTGCAGGCATTAAGTGAGTCTGATGGTAAAGCGCAATGGTCTGTTAATTTGGATTCTCCATCATTATCATTGCGTGGTGAATCGGCGCCTGCCGTGGCTTACGGTGCCGCCATCGTCGGTGGGGATAATGGTCGTGTCAACGCCGTCTTAATTTCTCAGGGGCAGTTGATTTGGCAACAACGTATTTCTCAGGTAACTAGCTCTACAGAAATTGGTCGTCTTAATGATGTTGATACGACACCGGTTATTTCTGAGGGCGTGATATATGCAATAGCTTATAACGGTAATCTGGTGGCGCTTGATATGCGTTCAGGCCAGATCCTCTGGAAGCGCGATTTGGGTTCAGTGAACGAGATGGTTGTTTCTGGTGATAATATCTATATTGTTGACCAAAACGATCGGGTTATGGGGCTGCGTCAAAGTGATGGCGTCACTTTGTGGACTCAGACAAAATTGCAACACCGTAATTTAACCGCGCCTGAAATGTATAATGGCTATCTGGTTGTCGGTGACAGTGAAGGTTATCTGCACTGGCTGAATATGGATGACGGTAAGTTTGTCGCCCAACATAAAGTTGATAGTTCCGGTTTAATGAGCCGTCCGGTTGTAGCCAGTGATAAATTAATGGTACAGGCGAAAGACGGTACGGTTTATCTGTTTACTCGTTGAGTATTGCTTACTGCCTGTTTACCGGAAATAAAGTAAAGCGTTAGTTATAGTCCTACGGCTCCTGACGAGAACAGGAGCCGTTTCGTCTTTTTAGTGTTCTGTTGTGATGAACAGTGGAGTACTAATTTCAAATTAAGTCATGAGGCATCAACAAATGATACCTGTCGTCGCTCTGGTAGGGCGCCCAAATGTGGGTAAGTCCACATTATTTAACCGTTTAACCCGTACAAGAGATGCGCTGGTAGCGGATTTTCCAGGTCTGACTCGCGACCGTAAATATGGTCGAGCTGAGGTTGAAGGGCAGGAGTTTATCATCATTGATACTGGTGGTATCGATGGCGCCGAAGAGGGTGTGGAAACCCATATGGCGGCTCAATCTTTGATGGCGATTGAAGAGGCCGATATTGTTCTGTTTATGGTAGATGCTCGCGCCGGACTTATGCCAGCAGACCACGCAATAGCAAAACATCTACGTAGCCGCGAAAGAGCCACTTTTTTGGTCGCGAATAAGACCGACGGTGTGGATATTGATACCGCTATTGCTGAATTTTATTCCCTCGGATTGGGGGATATCTACTCTATCGCTGCTTCTCATGGGCGTGGCGTCACCCAACTTATTGAACGAGTATTGTTACCTTTCTCAGGTAAAGGTGAAGAAGAAGAGGTTGAGCTGACTGAGGAAGAAGCCAACGCAGCTTATTGGGCAGAGCAGGAACAGAATGAAATTGAGATGGTAGAAGAGGAGGAGGATTTTGAACCGTCAACGCTGCCATTGAAATTAGCCATTGTCGGTAAGCCAAATGTGGGTAAGTCTACGCTGACTAACCGTATCTTGGGTGAAGAAAGGGTTGTGGTTTACGACATGCCTGGCACTACCCGTGACAGTATTTATATTCCAATGGAGCGCAATGGCCGTGAATATATCCTTATTGATACTGCGGGAGTACGTAAGCGCGGTAAGATCACTGAAACGGTTGAAAAATTCTCAGTCATAAAAACCCTTCAAGCGATTGAAGACGCTAACGTTGTATTGCTGGTGGTCGATGCTCGAGAAGGCATTTCCGATCAAGATTTGTCATTATTAGGTTTTATTCTTAATAGCGGGCGCTCGTTGGTCATTGCGGTCAATAAGTGGGATGGCATGTCGCAAGAAGATAAAGAGCGTGTGAAAGAGATGCTGGATTATCGTCTTGGTTTTGTTGATTTTGCCAGAGTACATTTTATCTCTGCTCTACATGGTAGTGGGGTGGGGAATCTGTTTGACTCGATTCTTGAGGCTTATGATTGCGCCACTCGCCGTGTCAATACTTCACTGCTAACCCGTATTATGCATATGGCCGAAGAAGATCATCAACCGCCGATGATCCGTGGTCGCAGGGTGAAAATGAAATATGCTCATGCCGGTGGTTATAATCCACCAATTGTTGTGATCCACGGTAATCAAGTAACCGATTTGCCTGATTCTTATAAGCGTTATCTGATGAATTATTTCCGTCGATCTCTGAAAGTGATGGGGACGCCCATTCGGATTCAGTTTAAAGAAGGGGCAAATCCCTATGCTGACAAGCGTAATACGTTGACACCAAATCAAATGCGTAAACGTAAACGTCTGATGGCGCATCTGAAAAAGCGTTAATGCTAATAGGAAAAGGGGTGGTGATTAACCACCCTTTTTGTCGGCATCCCATATCTGGGTAATGATTTCTGGTGCATCTGACTCAGGGAGGGTGAAGTGGTGTTCTTCATTTCCATTGACGATACTAAGCAGATAATAATCTTGATCAGGATATGGCGCTGATGGCATAGAATCGGAAAAGTCTTGTTCTATGGCTTGAAGAAATAACTGTTGTTGGTGTGAAGACAATGATTCTAAATTCACTGTTTTATCTTGGTTAAGGCCAGGTGTAGCGGCAAATCCTCCTTGTAGGGAAATTGTAATTTTACTATCAGTTGTGAGTTTGAGAGTTTTATTATTCATAATATACCAAATTTTTACGGTTATTTTTCAGGTCTGTTTAGTATAGCGTGAAATTCGTCTTTAACAATTTTGGCATCTTCTATTAGATATATTTTTTACAAGTCAGGTATTACAAATAATAAAATATCGCTGGCGTTAAACCAGCGATATGTTTATAGATTACTCTTCAGTTTTGTCTTTATCGCCGCCTTTATCGCCTTTATCCTCCTTCACTTTAACGCCCACTTCTGTCCAGCTATCAATCGCTGCTTTTTCAGCATCCTCATCAAATAACTCACGAGCATGTTTAATTGTTAATTTAGCGAAAGCTACGAAGTTAGCATCACGTGCAAGATCTTTATCCAACAAAGTGTTGTACCATATTTTTCCTGCTTTTTCCCAGGCATATCCACCTAATTTTATCGCCAGATTATAGAAGGCTTTATTAGGAATACCCGAGTTAATATGAACACCACCATTGTCTCTATAAATCGGCAAGTCTTTATAATCATCCATATGACCAGGCTGTGGATCTTTACCGAGAGTTTCATCATCATATGCACTACCAGGGTTTTTCAGTGAACGAATCCCTACACCTTTAATGTCTTTGCCCAGCAATTCACTTCCCATAACCCAATCTGCTTCATCAGCTTTTTGTTTCAGGTAATGTTGTTTTACCAATGAGCCAAAAACATCCGCTATTGATTCATTCAACGCGCCAGACTGGAAGAAATAGACCAAATCTGCTGTTTTTTCAATAACACCATGAGACAATTCATGGCCGATCACATCGACAGAGGTTGTGAAATCATTGAAGGTTTTACCATCTCCGTCGCCAAATACCATTTGTCCGTTGCCCCAGAATGCATTCATATATTCTTCGCCATAATGCACGGTGGCAATCAATTTCATTCCTTTATCATCTAATGAGTTGCGATTAAAAACTTCTTTATAAAAATTGTAAGTCGCTTCTAAATATCTATATGCGTTATCAACTGATTTATCTCCGTTATCTGGATCTCCTTCATCTCGTACTAATTTTCCCGGCAACTTGCGTTTATTTTCTGCATCGTGAATAGAACGATGTATAGTTGTATTAGTAACTTTATCGTCATCGCCGGAATCATCGGAAGATTCTTTAATAACATTATCCAACATTAAACTCTGAGTGTGATTTAATGTCATTAATACTTTCTTCTTTTCATTGTCATTATTATAGATATTTTGAAGAATGTACGGCGGTATTACGCCTCTGTAGTTATTGTTTTGTATTTGCATAAAATATCTCCTGGAATAAATTTTTAGTTATTAATTAGAGGTACTCTTTAGGTACGGGTTCATATTAAACACGTTTCCAGCAGATAGTCATCAGGTCCAACCTGCTTCTTTTGTGTTAAGGGGGTGTTAATAAATTGTTAGGTTTTTTTGTGCGAGGGATTCTTGCATTGGCTGTAATAAAAATATAAATAGTTAGGAATAGTTTTTTATAATATTCCTAACATGATAAAAAATTATATCCAGTCTTTTGCTGGTAGAAAGTCGATATATAAAGCGGCTTCCGCAGATCCTGATTCAGGGTGATAATCATATTCCCAGCGTACTAATGGTGGCATGGACATTAAGATAGATTCTGTTCGTCCCCCGCTTTGTAATCCGAACAAGGTTCCTCTGTCCCAAACGAGGTTAAATTCTACATAGCGACTACGGCGGTATAACTGGAATTGTCGTTCACGTTCACCCCATAATATGTTTTTCCTTTTTTCTACAATAGGTAAATAGGCAGAAAGAAAACCTTTACCTACATCTTGAGTGAAATTGAAACAATGTTCAAAGTCAGGCGTATTTAAGTCGTCATAAAATAAGCCGCCAATTCCACGGGCTTCGTCACGATGTTTAATATAAAAATAATTGTCACACCATTTTTTATATTTTGGATAAACATCTTCTCCGTAGGGTTGACATATATTTTTGGCGATGGTGTGCCAGTGAATAGCATCTTCCTTAAAACCATAATAAGGTGTTAAATCAAAACCGCCACCAAACCACCATATCGGCGCTTCACCTTCTTTTTCTGCAATAAAGAACCGAACATTAGCATGACTGGTTGGTATATAGGGATTCAAAGGGTGGATAACCAGAGAGACACCTACTGCTTGATAATGCCGACCAGCCAGTTCAGGGCGGAGAGCTGTTGCTGATGAGGGAAGTATATCTCCTGATACATGAGAAAAATTAACTCCTGCTTGTTCGAATATCGAACCTTCTTTCATAATTCGACTACGGCCACCACCGCCTTTTTCTCGTTGCCAGCATTGCTCAGTAAATTTCGCTGTGCCATCTGCCTGTTCCAGTTGTCGGCAAATTTCATCCTGTAATGAAAGGAAAAAAGATTTAATCTGATTAATGTTTGGTGTATTCATGATTCTTTCCTTATTATGATATGGTGAACGTTATATTATAGCTGTTAGTGGAAAAGAATAGTGGAAGAGAACGCATTTTCGTATTGATTCCGGTGTTAAAGCGGAGATAATGAGAAAATAGTTATTTCGATAAAAACAGGTTGGTTAGGGATGGAAATTCGGGTATTTCGACAAGATGATTTTGAAGAAGTAATCACCTTATGGGAACGCTGCGATTTACTTAATCCTGGTGTTGATCCTGAAGTGGATATTGAGCGTAAATTGACTCATGATCCTGATCTGTTTTTAGTCGCGGAAGTGGCTGGTGAAGTGGTTGGGACGATTATGGGTGGTTATGATGGTCATCGTGGTTCAGCTTATTATTTGGGAGTTCATCCTGAATTTCGCGGTAGGGGAATTGCGAATGCATTAATTGCCCGATTAGAAAAGAAATTGATTGCCCGTGGTTGTCCGAAAATAGTTCTTATTGTTCCTGAAGATAATGATGCCACTATCTATATGTGTGAAAAACTGGAATATGAAGATCGTTATCAAGAGAGCGTTATTTTCAGTAAGCGTTTGATTGGCGATCAGGAATATTGAGTTTAGAATATGGCTGAGTGAAAGAATCTCACTCAGCCACAAGGCATTAGTTCAATTTAGTGACTTTTTTCACATCAACAGTCATACCATTCCACTCTTTATCGACTTCACCTTCAAGACGGACTCTATCTTGAGGTGTTATCGTTTGGCCATTCCAATATTTATGATCAACTTCCACTTCAACAATTCCTGCATTATCGCGGAATATGAAGTGATCACTGTGGATACGGGATTCAATATGCCCTTCCAGTACGACCCAACTGTCATCTCTCATATTTTTAACTTGTTGGGTGGTGGAAACTCTTGCATTGTGATCGACAAAACCACCTTGTGGCGCTGCTTGGACGGGGGGTTGTGTTGAATCGGGACCGGAAAAACCACCAAATTGCGTCTGTGAGGTTTGAGCTATTGACGGCATACTGAACAAAGTAATCAAGGCGGTGGTTATAAATATTTTTTTCATCATATTGACCTTACTAATAGTGATGATTTTTAGGGGGAGGTAATAATACCGCTAAGTTGTATTTTATCAATAAAATATTAATCTAAAGTAATTAATTTAAATATTCTCTGAAACTAACAATCAGATGTGATGTCTCAGTGCCTATCGCTGTATTGAGCTATAAGGGAATCAGTTATGCAGAAGTATACTTTAACTAACATGTTGACAGGATTGCGTTTTATCACAATAAGTGGTGCATTGTTACTGGCCGGTTGTACGGGTTCATCGGGTTTTTCATGGTCGAATTTGTCTCCTTTTAGCTGGTTTGGCAGTTCCTTAAAAATCTCAGATCAGGGTGTAGGAGAAATAAATAGTCTGACAGCAATGAATAAAGAGGCAATAGAGAAGGGATTGGATGGAAAGTACCACTTACGTAGCGGTATGGAAACAAAAAATGGCCAATTGGTGACACTCTTTCAAGCAATGGACGGTGATCAATTGAAGATAGCGCTATTTGGTCAAGCCGATGGAAAAATCGGTCGTATTGAAGTGCTGGATGAAAATATTGAAACCGTCTGGGGAACAAAGGTTGGTATGCCATTTTCGGCACTTTATAGCAGGGCATTTGGCGCTTGCCAAAACACGGTAGGTGAATCAGAGAAAAGCGCTATTGTCTGTACATCCCCACAGAGCAGACATGTTAGTTATCTGTTTACAGGTCATTGGAATGGCCCTGAAGGTTTGATTCCTTCTGATGATGTGCTGAAAAATTGGAAAGTGGAACGTATCATTTGGAAGCGATAAGCGTTCCTAATTAAAGCATCAACTGAGCTGGTTTGGTGAATTTGATGTTCCTCTTGCGGTGCCGTAATAGGCCCGCATTTTCCATTTAAAAGCTTTACTATTCCGTCAGCTTATTGCGTTTCATGCTTTCTAATTGCAATTTAGTATATTAAACGGTGATAGTTATCTACCCTGTTATAAATAAACTGGATACATTAGTCACTGGCGCGTTATTTGATGAAATAACGGATAAGGTGAGAAATGAAAAAGTATTCAGTAAAAAATACAATACTAAACGGACTGGTAATAGTAACTTTATTAGGCAGCGGTCATGTCTTTGCTGTAGAGCTGTTAAACAGCTCTTATGATGTTGCGCGTGAGTTATTTTCTGTACTGAATCCTGAATTTGAAAAACAGTGGAATGAACAGTATCCACAAGATAAATTGATAATCAAACAATCCCACGCCGGCTCCTCCAAACAAGCACTGGCGATTCTTCAGGGATTGCGGGCTGATGTGGTGACTTACAATCAGGTAACGGATGTGCAAATTTTGCATGATCGCGGCAAGCTGATCCCGGCTGATTGGCAAAATCGCCTGCCAAATAGCAGCTCGCCTTACTATTCCACGATGGCGTTTCTTGTACGTAAAGGCAACCCCAAAAATATTCGTAATTGGGATGATTTGGTGCGTCAAGATGTCAAATTAGTTTTCCCAAACCCTAAAACCTCCGGTAATGGCCGATATACTTATTTGGCTGCTTGGGGAGCTATTCAGCAGGAAAATAGTGGAGACCAAGGAAAAACTCGTGAGTGGATGAAGCGTTTCCTGAAAAATGTCGCCGTGTTTGATACTGGTGGTCGTGGGGCGACAACTTCATTTATTGAACGTGGTTTGGGTGATGTACTGATCAGTTTCGAATCTGAAGTGAACAACATTCGCAAGCAGTATGGTGATGATAAATATGAAGTGATCATTCCACCGGTAGGTATTCTGGCAGAATTCCCAGTGGCTTGGGTTGATAATCATATTGCGAAAAACGGTACAGAGAAAGCGGCCAAAGCTTATCTAAATTATCTTTATAGCCCACAGGCACAGCAGATCATTACCAGCTTTAATTATCGTGTCAGTGATGAAAACGTGATGGCTCAGCAGAAAGCCTGTTTTCCAGAAATTAAGCTGTTTCGATTGGAAGATCAATTTGGTGGCTGGCCGCAAGTGATGAAAACTCATTTCAATACTGGCGGTATATTGGATCAATTGCTGGCCGAGGGGCATAAGTAATGTTTTCGAGATCCAGTAAGCGAGTATTGCCTGGTTTCGGGTTAAGCTTAGGCAGTAGTTTGTTCTATACCTGCTTGATCTTATTGTTGCCTCTGAGCGCATTAGTTGTGCAGCTTTCCAGTATGACCTGGGAACAATATTGGCTGGTGATTGCTAATCCCCAAGTCGTGGCGGCTTACAAAGTGACATTGTTGGCAGCAGCGGCTGCCAGCTTGTTTAACGCAGTGTTTGGTATGCTGATGGCATGGGTTTTAACTCGCTATCGTTTCCCAGGCCGTAGCTTATTAGATGGTTTGATGGACCTCCCTTTTGCGTTACCTACTGCGGTAGCGGGATTGACATTGGCGACGCTATTCTCTGTTAGTGGCTGGTATGGCTCTTTGCTTGGGCAATTTGATGTGAAAGTAGTCAATACTTGGTTGGGTATTGCGGTGGCGATGGCGTTTACAAGCTTGCCATTTGTAGTGCGAACTATTCAGCCGGTACTTGAAGAGTTAGGGCCAGAATATGAAGAAGCAGCTCAAACATTAGGCGCTAATCGTTGGCAAACTTTCTGGCGGGTTGTATTGCCGGAATTATCTCCCGCTTTAATTGCGGGCACCGCACTCTCTTTTACTCGTAGCTTGGGGGAATTTGGCGCCGTGATCTTTATTGCCGGTAACATTGCATGGCAAACAGAAGTAGTATCGCTGATGATTTTCATCCGCTTACAGGAGTTTGATTACCCCGCGGCCAGTGCTATCGCATCGGTTATATTGGCAATATCCCTGATATTACTGTTTAGCATTAATACTCTGCAAAGCCGCTTTGGTAAGCGGATTGGGGGGCATTAATGGTTGAATTATCTGAATCTTATGTAGCGCAACGACCACCTGTAAATTGGGGGAAATGGACGTTGATCATAACAGGCGTATTGTTTTCAATCTTACTGTTAGTGATCCCCATTGTCTGGATATTTATGACTGCCTTTTCTAAAGGAGCTGAGGTAGTCGCTGAGAATCTTTTAGATCCTGATATGTTGCATGCCATCTGGTTAACGATACTGATCGCATTAATTACTGTTCCGGTGAATCTAATTTTTGGCGTCATGCTCGCTTGGCTGGTGACGCGTTTTCAATTTCCGGGGCGGCAATGTTTATTGACGTTGATCGACATTCCATTCGCTGTTTCGCCGGTCGTAGCGGGTTTGCTCTACTTATTGTTTTATGGTTCGAATGGTTGGGCAGGGAGTTTGCTGGAACCCCATGATATCCAATTGATGTTTTCCTGGCCGGGGATGGTCTTGGTGACGATATTTGTGACTTGTCCGTTTGTTGTGCGAGAACTGGTGCCGATGATGCTTAGTCAGGGGAGCCAGGAGGATGAAGCTGCAATTTTATTGGGGGCGTCTGGTTGGAAAATGTTTTGGCGGGTGACATTACCTAATATTCGTTGGGCGTTGTTATATGGTGTGGTTTTGACCAATGCCCGGGCGATTGGTGAATTTGGCGCTGTTTCAGTGGTATCCGGCGCTATTCGTGGTGAAACTTACACATTGCCGTTGCAGGTTGAACTACTGCATCAAGACTACAACACCGTAGGGGCATTTACCGCGGCGGCATTGTTGGCATTGATGGCAATTATCACTTTGATAGTTAAAAGTGCTTTGCAGTGGCGGTTAAGTCGCCAACATGGTTAAGGTAGGAGCAGAATATGAGTATTGAAATTAACAATATCAGTAAATATTTTGGTCGGACTCAGGTTCTGAGCGATGTCACTCTGAATATTTTTTCTGGAGAAATGATTGCTCTGCTTGGTCCGTCAGGCTCCGGTAAAACAACCTTGTTGAGGATTATTGCTGGTCTGGAACAACAAACCGAGGGGAAACTGAGTTTCCACGGGCAAGATGTTAGCCGTATGCATGCTAAAGATCGGCAAGTTGGATTTGTATTTCAGCATTATGCACTGTTTCGGCATATGACTGTGTTTGATAACGTTGCTTTTGGATTGACAGTACTGCCACGACGTAAGCGTCCGAATATGGCGGCTATTCGCCGTAAGGTTATGGAGTTGCTGGAGATGGTGCAATTAACGCATCTTGCTGAACGCTATCCATCGCAACTTTCTGGCGGGCAGAAACAGCGGGTAGCGTTGGCAAGAGCATTAGCTGTTGAGCCACAAATTCTATTACTCGATGAGCCATTTGGCGCACTGGATGCTCAGGTAAGAATGGAATTACGCCGTTGGCTACGTCAGCTCCATGAAGAACTTAAATTTACCAGTGTCTTTGTCACTCACGATCAGGAAGAGGCGATGGAAGTGGCTGATCGGGTTGTTGTCATGAGACAAGGGAATATTGAACAGGCTGGTACGCCACAAGAGGTATGGCGTTATCCGGCAAGCCGTTTTGTGATGGAGTTCTTGGGGGAAGTCAACCATTTTAATGGTGAAATTAAAGGTTCCCAGCTATTGATTGGCGGACAACACTTGCCTCTCAATGTGACGCCAATCCATCAGGGGAGTGTCGATGTATTCTTGCGTCCGTGGGATATCATGATGAACTCGCAATCGACACTTTCCAGTCCGTTGCCGGTACAGGTGACTGAGGTCAGTCCCAGAGGGCATTTCTGGCAGCTTTCGGTTCAGCCTCTCGGCTGGCATCATGAGTCGATTGCTGTTATTTGGTTTGATGAAACTTCAGTACCCACAAGAGGAAGCCGTTATTTTATTGGTGGCACTGAAGCACGTTTATATGCGGGCGATAAACAATTGCAAACACTGAGTTTAGCCCAAACTGCCTGATAATTACTTAAGATTTGGTTGGTACCATTTTGCTCATCTCCTTACCGCCAGGGATGGGCATTTTTTATTTAAGTCTTGCGATATATTCATGAATATGGTTATTTCGCTTTTCTATTAAATAAAATTTGGGTAATAGCTGTGGCAAGCTTGGAACATTTTATAGGTAATACCCCGCTGGTAAAATTACAACGAATCACTGATAAGCCAGGGGGGGAAATATGGGTGAAACTTGAGGGTAATAATCCGGCAGGCTCAATAAAAGACAGAACAGCGCTATCAATGATTCAGCAGGCTGAATTGCGCGGTGAAATTTCTCCCGGTGACGTGTTGATTGAAGCCACTAGCGGAAATACGGGTATTGCGTTGGCAATGATTGCCGCAGTAAAAGGTTATCATCTCAAATTATTGATGCCTGATAATATGAGCCTTGAGCGTCAGGCTTCTATGCGAGCTTATGGCGCAGAACTGATTTTGGTGAGTAGAGCAATGGGCATGGAAGGCGCACGTGATTTAGCCCAGCAAATGGAGCGTAATGGCGAAGGTAAAGTTCTTGATCAATTCAATAACCCGGATAATCCTTTAGCGCATTTTACGACGACAGGGCCGGAAATTTGGCGACAGACGAAAGGGCGTATTACACATTTTGTTTCCAGTATGGGAACGACGGGAACCATTACCGGTGTTAGCCGCTATTTAAAAAGCCAGTCTAATAGTGTACAGATTATTGGCTTACAGCCGGCGGCGGATAGCCATATTCCAGGTATTCGCCGTTGGTCGCCGGCTTATTTGCCTGGCATTTTCCGCAAGGAGTTAGTTGATCAAGTGCTGGATATCACTCAGCAGGAAGCTGAAGATACCATGCGTTTATTAGCTCAGAAAGAAGGAATTTTCTGTGGGGTCAGTTCCGGCGGCGCTGTTGCTGGAGCATTAAGTGTTGCAGCACAAAATCCAGGTTCTGTCATTGTTGCCATTATCTGCGACCGTGGCGATAGATATCTTTCTACCGGAGTATTTAATTAATCTGGTTATATTATTTATACCCTATGGATTTCAAGATGCATCGCGACGGCAAGGGAGCGAATCCCCGAGAGCATAGGTAACTATGTGACCGGGGTGAGTGAGTGCAGCCAACAAAGAGGCAACTTGAAAGATAACGGGTATAGCGTGAGTAGAGTAAAAGAGGCGGCAAGCTCTGCTCACATTAGCCAATTTTCACTGGAAAATGAGGTAAATCGAAGATAAAAGATAAAAAAACAGCCGTGATTGTCGGCCGTTTTTTAAGATGAAAGTGGTATTGTAACAGTTAAGTGTCGCTACTTTTTAATCCGCATAATGGGGGTTTCACCAACAGTGACAGAACCGCTCAACTTGGATAACTCTTTAATCTCATCCATGTTGGAAATAACAACAGGCGTCAGGGTGGATTTTGCTTTTTCTTCAAGGAGTTTAAGATCGAACTCCAAAACTAAATCACCTTTTTGTACACGCTGACCTTCTTCAGCAATACGCTTAAAGCCTTCGCCTTTGAGTTCAACCGTATCAATACCAAAATGGACAAATAGCTCAATACCGCTGTCCGATTCGATAGAAAATGCATGGTTGGTTTCAAATATTTTCCCGATTGTTCCATCAACTGGCGCGACTATTTTATTGCCGGCGGGTTTTATAGCGATACCGTCGCCCACAATTTTCTCGGCGAAAACAACATCTGGAACATCTTCAATATTGACAATCTCACCAGATAAAGGTGCGATAATTTCAATAGTGCCGCTGTTTTTTTTATCATCTGAAACTAGAGATTTCAGTTTATCAAACAGACCCATGAATCTTCTCCTAATTGTTTATACTGGACCGCGTTTTAACCGATATTGTTAGCAAAGTGTTTTTTCTTTGATGAAGGTATCAACCAATTCTATCAACCCCTGAGCGGTAGACTGAGACAAGGCTTGTTCAGCTAGCGCTTTTGCATCTTCGTAACGCGTATTACGAATGATTTTCTTGATGCGGGGAATAGAAATCGCACTCATACTAAACTCATCCAGCCCCATGCCTAATAGCAACAATGTAGCACGTTCATCGCCTGCAAGCTCGCCACACATCCCCGTCCATTTACCTTCAGCGTGTGAAGCATCGATGGTTTGCTTAATCAGGCTCAATACTGCTGGTAGCATCGGGTTATAAAGATGAGAAATCAACTCGTTACCGCGGTCTACAGCAAGAGTATACTGAGTTAGATCGTTTGTCCCAATACTGAAAAAGTCAACTTCTTTTGCCAGGTGATGAGCAATAACTGCGGAAGCTGGTGTTTCTACCATCACTCCCACTTCGATCGCTTCATCGAATTTTTTACCTTCTTCGCGAAGTTGACCTTTCAGCAATTCAAGTTCTGCTTTCAGTTCCTGTACTTCTTCTACAGAAATAATCATTGGAAACATAATACGTAGCTTACCGAAAGCAGATGCACGTAAGATAGCACGTAACTGAGAATGTAAGATCTCTTTTCGATCAAGGCAAATACGAATTGCACGCCAACCAAGGAATGGATTCTCTTCTTTCGGTAGATTCATATAGGGCAGATTTTTATCACCACCGATATCCATCGTACGTATAATAACCGCCTGACTGCCCATTGCTTCGGCGACAGCTTTATAAGCTTGGAATTGTTCTTCTTCTGTTGGCAGCGAATCACGATCCATAAACAGAAATTCTGTACGGTATAAACCGACGCCTTCGGCGCCATTGCGTTCAGCGCCAATCACATCACGGACGGTACCGATATTGGCACAGACTTCAACTTGATGACCATCGAGAGTCATCGCCGGGAGATCTTTCAACTTTGCAAGTTCAGTTTTTTCCGCCAGATATTCGTTCTTGGTCTTTTTTAGCTGTTCAATTTCCGCATCAGATGGATTGATATGAATGTGATTATTTACCGCATCCAGAATTAGATAATCGCCGTTCTGGATTGTCGTCGTCGCTTGGGTGGTACCCACGATCGCTGGCAGTTCAAGAGAGCGGGCCATGATTGACGTATGGGAAGTTCGGCCACCTAAATTGGTAATAAAGCCGAGTACTTTTTCCAGATTGAGTTGTGCGGTTTCCGATGGAGTCAGGTCGTTGGCAACCAGAATGACTTCCTCTGAAATTGAGCCAAGATCAACAATGGGCATACCCAGAATGTTTTTCAATAAGCGTTTACCGATATCACGCACGTCTGTGGCACGTTCTTTCAGGTATTCATCATCCAATTCTTCAAGGGCTTGGGCCTGAGTTTCAATAACGGAATAGACTGCGGCATCCGCAGTTTTGAAATCGTTTTTGATTAACGAAATAATTTCTTGCTCAAGTTCTTCATCTTCCAATAGCATGATATGTCCTTCGAAGATTTCAGCTTTTTCTTCTCCGAGGTTTTTTGCGGCTATATTCTTGATGATTTCTAGCTGGGATGAAGCTTTTTCACGGCCTTGCTTGAAATGGAAAACTTCTTGTTCGACTTGTTCTTGACTGATTTTTTTCTGATTGACAATAATTGGGTCTTCTTTCAGTAATAGCGCTTTACCGAAAGCGATGCCTGGTGATACTAATATGCCTGAAATCATGATGTTACCTAACTACTAATAATTATTCTTTAAAGAGCCAGCCCGCAGATGGTTTGCTGTTTTAGGACATGCATTTAAACTGACATCCCCAGATAAAAGTTTATCCGGGGATGAGGAACGGCTAAGTGAATACCTGTTTATACCCGTCATCTTTCAAGTTGCCTCTTTGTTGGCTGCACTCGCTCACCCCGGTCACATAGTTTGCTATGCTCCCAGGGATTCACTCCCTGGCCGTCGCGATGCATCTTGAAATCCATAGGGTATATTCACAATCTCTGGATCTTGACTGGCTTAGTGGTCAACGGAAAATTAAGTGGTCAACGGAAAATTATTCCAGTTCCGCCATCAACTTAACCAGATGCTCGATTGCTTTTTGCTCATCTTCGCCTTCAGCAGAAATGGTCACTACCGTGCCTTGAGTGAGTCCCAAAGTTTGTAGCTTAAACAGGCTTTTGGCACTGGCGGTTTTACCACCGGAAGTCAGTGTAATGTCGGAGGAGAAACTTTTGGCTTCTTTAACAAACTGTGCCGCGGGACGGGTGTGTAGGCCATTTGGCGCAGTAATAGTGACTTCTTGCTGGAACATAACGTTTCCTCAATAACTTAGATTTTTGCTATGTAAGTTAAGAACTTGTAATGGACAAATTTTAACTTGAGTGTTTATTCATTGCCTATCCCATGTAAGACGATTTTATTTACCTAAAGAGCGAACTGAGTAATGTTCTGGCAAAAGCGCTAAATGGCCCCTGAACGCTCTTTAGTACGACCCATAACTTCCGGGCCATATTGTGCTGTCTGTATTTACTTTTACTGGTAAGAATAAACAGCACTAACGACGTCTACTGAGATAGACTCTCAGGTTGATAATGTAATAAAAATTTTTATTCATTATCAAAAAAATTGTTCTTTCCGATGCTTCTGATTGATAGTTTGAAGTAAAGATAGATCGTGGAACTACTTAACTGAAACTACTACTCCTGTTAATTAATTTCGAGCATCGAAATAATTATTATTGGTTAAATACTAGACCCATTGTAAGAAATCATCTGGCAAAGTGAAAAAGTTTGATCTACCACACAGAAAAAGCACCATTTAGGTGCTTTTTTATCAATAAATCTAAGTAACTTACTTAAAAACTTTTATTCATCAGATAAGTCAGTAAACAGTGGACTGCTTAAATAGCGTTCACCTGATGAAGCCAGAATGACGACAATATTTTTGTCTTTATACTCCGGTTCTTGAGAAAGTTTTACCGCTGCCGCAACGGCGGCACCAGAGGAAATACCTACCAGAATGCCCTCTTTCACCATGATTTCACGTGCGGTTTTAATCGCTTCCTCGCTACTGATTTTGAAAACGCGATCAACCAGTTTCAAATCAAGGTTATCTGGAATAAAACCCGCGCCAATACCTTGAATCTTATGGGGACCCGGTTTCACTTCTTCACCGGCCAGAGTCTGGCTGATGACGGGTGATTCTTCGGGTTCTACGGCAACCGCGGTGACATTTTTACCTTTGGTATTTTTCAGGTAACGGGTAACGCCTGTTAGTGTACCGCCGGTCCCTACACCGGAAACAAATGCATCCACTTCACCGTCTGTATCTTCCCAGATTTCCGGGCCTGTAGTTTTTTCATGGATTTCCGGGTTGGCCGGATTACTGAACTGTTGCAGGATAATGTAGCGGTCAGGATCGCTAGCTTTAATCTCGTTAGCTTTCTCAATGGCGCCTTTCATACCTTTAGCGCCTTCCGTCAGTATCAACTGAGCACCCAATGCTTTCAAGAGCTTGCGGCGTTCAATACTCATGGTTTCTGGCATTGTCAGCGTTAATTTATAGTCCCGAGCGGCGGCGACATACGCAAGCGCTATTCCAGTGTTGCCACTGGTGGGTTCTATTAATTCTTGTCCCGGTTTTAGGATACCGCGTTTTTCTGCATCCCAAATCATGTTGGAACCAATGCGACATTTTACACTAAAACTTGGGTTACGGGATTCTACTTTTGCCAGAATACGCCCATTGCCAAAGTGTTTTAGGCGAATTAACGGGGTACGACCAATAGTCAAAGAATTATCTTCGTAAATTTTACTCATACTCGTCTTTCAACTCCCTTTAGTGATATCCGGTCAACAATACGCCAACAACCGGTTAATGGAAATATAACTTAAATATATTTTTATTGTCTAAAAGAATAACTTAAATGAATATCATGGCATAATACGAAGGGCATGTTGATCTCGGTGGCGATCAACCCACATTGCCGTCGCCGCGCATACGGCAATAGGCATAATCACCAAATTGACAATGGGTATCATGGTTAAAATACTCACTGTTGCGCCAAATTGCAGATTAATTATTTTGTTTTGGCGAAGAGCGCTACGCATTGTTGGAAAACTGACTTTGTGGTTATCAAAGGGATAATCACAATACTGAATCGATAGCATCCAGGCACTGAAAATAAACCAGAGCACGGGTGCGACAGTCTGCCCGATAACAGGAATAAAATAGAGTAACAATAAGACCAGAGCGCGTGGAATATAGTAGCACAGCTTGGTTAATTCCCGTTTTAGGATACGTGGAACATCTTTGAAGAGTGTTAAAACGCCGGTATCCGGTGCGGGGATTCCTGTTAAATCCGCTTCCAGTTTCTCTGCTAGCAGACCATTGAATGGCGCTGCGATAAAATTCGCTATTGTGCTGAAGAAGTAAGTAAAAATCAGCAAAACAGAGAGCACGGCCATCGGCCATAAAATATAACTGAGCCATTGCATCCAATCCGGTACTTTGCTCACTATCCAAGGGATCCAGTTCTCCAGTTTCTGATAGAGCCACCAAAATGAACCGCCGAGAAACAAAATATTTGCCAACAAAGGCAATAGGACAAATCTTTTAATGCCTGGGCGAGTAATTAATTTGCAACCTTGCACCAAATACTGAAAGCCGCTCAAATTTTTTGGCGATTTTGTCAAATTCAGCATACTTCCTATTCTCTCCTGTGTGATTGAAACGTTATCATATAGGCAGGATTTTCGACTGACTAGTATTGTTCTGTATAAAAAGAACGCAAAAGGGGCTTATTAGGCATCTTTCTGATAAGAAAAGTGTGTATAAGCTTGCACTTGTGTTATTTGACAAATACAGTTAATACAGAAAATATTCCGCCGTGGTGGCATACTTAATTAAACAACAGAGATAGCAATGATGCAGGATTTGCGTCTGATATTAATCATTGTTGGTGCGATAGCAATAATAGCTTTGCTGTTACATGGGTTGTGGACCAGCCGTAAAGAGCGTTCTTCGCTTTTTCGTGATCGCCCAGTCAAACGTCATAAACATGATCGTCAGAACAGTTTCGTCGATGACAGTGACGATGAAGCGTTCGGCAATCAGCGAAAGCCTTATGCCCATAAACAGGTGAAATCTCATCAGGAGTATAAAGCTGAGCCAGCTATCGAGCGCCGTCAGCAAAAGTTGACTGAAATTGATGCTGCAACGCTTGAAGAAAGCGATGATCCGTTGCTGACGGGTCATCAGCCTGAGACGACAGCGAGAAAAGCAGTCATAGAAGAGCAGGAACCCCAACTCGGTCTGTTTGAATTCGAAGAGCGGAACGAGCCTGAAAAAAACAGATCTGCGATTGAAGAAAAGTCTCAGGAGGCGGTTGGCGAACAAGAAACTCAGACCAAAGTGAAAGAAATTGTTTTGGTTCTTCACGTGGCGGCACACCACGGCCAGGAATTGAATGGTGAACCCTTGTTGCAAAGTATTCTGCAATCTGGCTTCCAGTTTGGGGAAATGCAGATTTTTCACCGTCACGTGAACCCATCAGGTAGTGGCCCGGTACTGTTTAGTTTGGCGAATATGGTGAAACCGGGTTCATTTAATCCTGAAACAATGGCTGATTTTACAACTCCGGGGATTTCCATGTTTATGGTAGTCCCTTCTTACGGAGAATCTAATCAGAATTTTAAACTGATGTTACAGGCAGCTCAGCGTATTGCCTCTGATGTTGGGGGCGTGGTGCTTGATGATGAGCGAAAAATGCTGACACCGCAAAAAATCGAATTGTATAAAGCGCGTATTCGCAGCACACTTGGTGTTCAGGTATAATCAATTATCGAATGTTCAAGCCTCCGCTAGCCGGGGGCTTTTTATCGCTGGTTATAAATCATGAAATCAACGGCTCAACAAATAGAAAAGCTCAGAACAACACTGCGTCATCATGAATATCTGTATCACGTCATGGATGCGCCAGAGATCCCTGATGCGGAATATGATCGGTTAATGCAGGAATTGAAGGATCTTGAAGAACAATACCCTGAGTTGGTTACATCGGATTCACCAACACAGCGGGTTGGGGCTGCTCCTCTGACGGCTTTTGAACAAGTTCGCCATGAAATTCCGATGTTGTCACTGGATAACGTATTTGATGAAGAGAGTTATCTGGCGTTTGATAAGCGGGTGCGTGACCGCCTGAAAGAGACTCAGGATTTAGTTGTGTGCTGTGAGCTGAAACTGGATGGTTTAGCGGTCAGCCTGTTGTATGAACATGGTGAGTTGGTACGGGCTGCAACCCGCGGTGATGGTACAACCGGGGAAAATATTACATCAAATATACGGACTATCTGTGCAATTCCCCTGCGTCTATTCGGCGAAAATATTCCAGCGCGTATTGAAATTCGCGGTGAAGTTTTCATGCCGCAAAAAGGGTTTGAGAAACTGAATGAGGAGGCGCGTCGCACGGGGGCAAAAGTATTTGCTAACCCACGTAATGCGGCGGCTGGCTCGTTGCGTCAGCTCGATCCCCGTATTACGGCTAAACGCCCATTGGCTTTCTTCTGTTATGGTGTTGGCGTATTGGAGGGGGGAGAATTACCAGCTAGTCACTACGAGCGATTGATACAGTTTAAGAAATGGGGATTGCCGGTCAGCGATAAAGTTAAAGTTTGTACCGATAGTCAACAGGTTATTGATTTTTATCATGATATCGTAAACCAGCGTTCCGCATTGGGGTTTGATATCGATGGTGTCGTTGTCAAAGTTAATTCGCTGGAATTACAGGAAACATTAGGCTTTGTCGCTCGTGCGCCACGTTGGGCAACGGCGTTCAAGTTTCCCGCTCAAGAGCAAATGACAATTGTTCGTGATGTTGAGTTTCAGGTTGGTCGTACTGGTGCGATCACACCGGTAGCACGTCTGGAGCCAGTATTGGTCTCTGGTGTGACTGTCAGTAATGCAACATTGCACAATGCGGATGAGATTGAACGTTTAGGTTTGCGGATTGGCGATACGGTTATTATCCGTCGTGCTGGTGATGTAATTCCACAAGTTGTCGGTGTTTTGGAAGTGAGAAGGCCGCAGGACAGTAATGAAGTTATTTTCCCTGAACATTGCCCGGTATGTGGGGCAGATATTGAAAGGATTGAAGGGGAGGCTGTAGCGCGTTGTACCGGGGGATTGGTGTGTGGCGCTCAGCGTAAAGAGGCGCTTAGGCATTTTGTTTCCCGTCGAGCTATGGATGTTGACGGCATGGGAGAAAAGATTATCGATCAGCTAGTGGATAAAGAGTATGTCGAAACTCCGGCTGATCTTTTCAGACTGACGGCAGGCAAGTTGACTGGGCTTGATCGTATGGGGCCGAAATCTGCCCAGAATGTGGTGGACGCGTTGGAAAAAGCGAAAAAAACCACCTTTGCCCGTTTCCTTTATGCGTTGGGTATCCGTGAAGTTGGGGAAGCGACCGCTGCTAATTTGGCTGCCCACTTTGGCGAACTGGATAAGTTACGTTCCGCTGATGAGGAAGCATTGAAAGAGGTTCAAGATGTTGGCGAAGTGGTGGCAAAACATGTTGTTAACTTCTTCAATGAACCCCATAACCAAACAGTCATTAACGATCTGATTGATAATATCGGTATCAACTGGGAACCGGTCGTTGTAACGAAAGCTGAGAAAACTGACAGCCCATTTTCGGGTAAAACAGTTGTGCTTACAGGGTCATTGCATCAGTTATCCAGGGATGAAGCCAAAACTAAACTTGTTGCACTTGGGGCAAAAGTGACGGGCAGCGTTTCTAAGAAAACAGATTTGGTGATTGCGGGTGAAGCTGCCGGTTCAAAATTAGCTAAAGCTAATGAGTTGAATATTCCGGTTATTGATGAAGAAGAAATGATCCGTTTATTGGGTGAATAACTTTTTGTTTACATACTGATTATTGAGAGTTTTTCTCAATAATCAGTCATACGCGATAAGATGTTTTTAAAGCTTATCTTATACGATTCAGCTAAAAATGTGATCAGACACATTAAGTAAAGATTTACAGTAAGAATTATTTCAGTCTAATGTAATGTCTATACCCTATGGATTTCAAGTTGCATCGCGACGGCAAGGGAGTGAATCCCCGGGAGCATGGATAACTATGTGACCGGGGTGAGCGAATGCAGCCAACAAAGAGGCGACTTGAAAGATAACGGGTATATCCTTATTTGATCGCCTTTTATTGCATAGAATGCGTTGATAAAAACTCGCTTTCTATCGTGTTTGGAGTGTGATATGTCTCAGATCCTGCATTTCTTTTTAGCTTTGATTGCCATTGGCGGCCTCGCTATTTTGGCGAGTAGCGACCGTAAAAGTATTCGTCCTCGCTATGTTATTCAATTGCTTGTTATTGAGCTTATCTTGGCTTGGTTTTTCCTGAATTCTGGTGTTGGTCAGGAATTTGTCATGAGATTTGCCGGCTTGTTTGAGCATTTACTGAAATATGCGGGTGAAGGGACTGAATTCATTTTTGGCGGCATGATGGATGCAAAACTGGCATTCTTCTTTTTGAATGTATTATGTCCGATTATCTTTATTTCTGCGCTGATTGGTATTTTGCAGCATATCAAACTATTGCCAATCATCATCCAGGTTATTGGTACTCTACTGTCTAAAGTCAACGGTATGGGTAAACTGGAATCATTTAATGCGGTCAGTTCGCTGATACTTGGGCAGTCTGAAAACTTTATTGCTTATAAAGACGTACTGGGAAAAATGTCTGAGCGTCGCATGTACACGATGGCTGCGACTGCAATGTCAACGGTTTCTATGTCGATCGTTGGGGCTTACATGCAAATTTTAGCGCCTAAATATGTTGTAGCGGCATTGGTGCTTAATATGTTCAGTACCTTTATCATTCTATCGCTGATTAATCCATATGCTGTTGACAGTGAAGAAGATATTCAAATGAGCAACCTTCATGAAGGTCAAAGTTTTTTCGAAATGCTAGGTGAATATATTTTGGCGGGTTTCAAAGTGGCCCTCATTGTTGCTGCTATGTTGATTGGTTTCATTGCCCTGATTGCGGCTATTAATGCTTTGTTCAGTATGGTGTTTGAGAAGAGTTTTCAGGAAATACTCGGCTACGTGTTTTATCCATTTGCTTGGGTGATTGGAATTCCCACAGATGAAGCATTACGGGTTGGTAGTGTTATGGCAACCAAATTGGTTGCTAACGAATTTGTGGCAATGCACAGCTTACAATCCATTGCGACAGAGCTTTCTCCTCGTTCACAGGGTATTTTGTCGGTATTCTTGGTTTCTTTTGCTAACTTCTCTTCTATTGGGATTGTGGCCGGTGCGATTAAAGGTTTGAATGAGAAACAGGGTAATGTCGTTTCTCGATTTGGTTTGAAACTACTATTTGGTTCAACGCTTGTCAGCTTCTTATCTGCGGCTATTGCAGGTTTGGTACTGTAAAAAATGATGTTTTATCGTGGAATATTGCATCATGGATGATGCAGATTCCCTTTTGCATATTCCTCCTTATAGACGTGCAAATTATGGAAAAAGAGAACCTGATAGAAATTGCTAATACTGCAATGCCGTTCGGTAAATACAAAGGGCGTATGCTCATTGACTTACCGGAAGAGTATTTATTGTGGTTTGCCCGGAAAGGGGGATTCCCACAAGGTAAATTGGGGGCGCTGATGGAGATGACTTTAGCAATAAAACTAGAGGGACTAGATTCGTTGGTGAAACCATTGAAAAAAGGCTAGCCAAAGTTGACGTTTGTTTTTTAATCGATGATGGTGGTTAGATATGGTAACAACCAAAAGGCACTGAAAGCATGGCTTTCAGTGCCTGATAATTTTGGTGGAGCTAAGCGGGATCGAACCGCTGACCTCTTGCATGCCATGCAAGCGCTCTCCCAGCTGAGCTATAGCCCCACGAGCGTGGTATTTCCTAATTTTAGTACCAAATACCTTATCTCAATATAAAGGATTTGGTGGAGCTAAGCGGGATCGAACCGCTGACCTCTTGCATGCCATGCAAGCGCTCTCCCAGCTGAGCTATAGCCCCAATCAAAATTAATGGAACGGGGCGCATAATATGAAACCCTGCAAATACTGTCAACGGCTAACTTATCATTCTCACAACAAGCGTTGAAAAAGCCATCAATTTTATGATCACAAAGACTGAGCAATGGGTTGAAGAGAAATAGAAGGTGTTTGGGAAAGTGGTAAAAAGGCAGCAATTAAATGAGATTTTTTGAAAACAGAAAGGCATCACCTGCGATAAGTGATGCCTTTGATGCATTAATTAAGATTGAGTTTCGCGTTGAGTAATGAACTCCAGCGCTTGATTAATACGGGATAAAGTGCGGGTTTGCCCGATAGCATGAATAGTGACATCCACACCTGGGGATTGACCTGCACCGGTAGCCGCAACCCGCAATGGCATACCGATTTTACCCATACCGACTTCCAGCTCATCAGCGGTGGATTGAATGGCATGATGAACATTTTCTGGCGTCCAGTCAGTAATTGAAGCCAGCTTCGCACGGACAACTTCAAGAGGTTGACGGGCGACTGGGCGTAAATGTTTCTTCGCTGCATCGGCATCAAATTCAGCAAAATCTTCATAGAAGTAGCGGCAAGATTCGGCCATCTCTTTCAGCGTCTTACAACGTTCGCCCAGTAATTTAATCAGATCAACCAACTGTGGACCATTACGGGTATCAATACCTTGTTGCTCCATGTGCCATGCCAGATAAACGGCAACTTTCTCTGGAGGCAGGGTATTAATATAGTGATGGTTCAGCCATTGCAATTTTTCTGTATTGAAAGCGCTGGCGGATTTATTGATAGCATCCAGGCTGAATAGCTCAGTCATTTCTTCAATGCTAAAAATTTCTTGATCACCATGCGACCAACCCAAACGAACCAAATAATTCAGTAAAGCTTCTGGCAGATAACCATCATCGCGGTATTGCATCACGCTCACTGCACCGTGACGTTTGGACAGCTTTTTACCGTCATCACCGAGGATCATCGAAACGTGCGCATATTCTGGCACGGGAGCGCCGAGTGCTTTCAGAATATTAATTTGACGAGGTGTATTATTGATATGGTCTTCACCGCGGATGACATGAGTGATCTCCATATCCCAGTCATCGATAACAACGCAGAAATTATACGTTGGTGAGCCATCGGTACGGCGGATAATCAGATCATCAAGTTCCTGATTGTTGAACTCAATGGGGCCGCGGATACGATCATTAAAAACAACAGAACCTTCCTGTGGATTGCGGAAACGGACAACATGGGGCTGATCTGGGTTATGTTGACATGAATTATCACGGCAACGGCCGTCATAACGAGGTTTCTCGCCATTTGCCATTTGAGTTTCGCGCAATGCTTCCAGATGCTCTTTAGAACAATAGCAGCGATAGGCGCTTCCTTGCTCCAGCATTTGATCGATCGCCTGATTATAGCGATCAAAACGTTTCGTCTGATAATAAGGGCCTTCATCCCAATTCAGATTTAACCAGTTCATACCGTCCATAATGGCATTAATAGCTTCCTGAGTTGAGCGTTCAAGGTCAGTATCTTCGATACGCAATACAAATTCGCCTTTGTTATGGCGGCTATATAACCAGGAATACAGTGCGGTACGAGCACCGCCAACATGGAGATAGCCGGTTGGGCTTGGTGCGAAACGGGTTTTGATTTTACTCATTGGGGATTGCCTTAATTACGTTTCACTTTTCAATGAACGTTATCGGTGATTTAAGTAATAAAAGAGGGGGGCTATTTTATCACTGCACCTTAATTCCTCAATGCTGTTAACGGGGAGTTGTTGAGAAAAGTCAGTGTATTTGTCTAAACTGTACCCTATAGTGACGATAATTATCTCACCCTTGTTTAATTTTGAGACGAACGATATTTTTCTCTAGAAAAAGCGTTGACTCATTCTGAACTATCCCTATAATGCGACCCCATCACGACGGGGCGATTAGCTCAGTTGGTAG
Organism: Photorhabdus hainanensis; assembly: GCF_018448965.1. NCBI lineage: Bacteria > Pseudomonadati > Pseudomonadota > Gammaproteobacteria > Enterobacterales > Morganellaceae > Photorhabdus > Photorhabdus hainanensis. The sequence goes on from NZ_RCWD01000037.1 coordinate 42,544, forward strand.
AGCATCTCCCTTACAAGGAGGGGGTCATCAGTTCGAATCTGGTATCGCCCACCATCTCGTTGTGATAAAAAAGATTTTATGATTGGGCGATTAGCTCAGTTGGTAGAGCATCTCCCTTACAAGGAGGGGGTCATCAGTTCGAATCTGGTATCGCCCACCAATCATAAATTCAGTGGTATAGAAGCAGCAATAGTTATTGAAGTGGGCGATTAGCTCAGTTGGTAGAGCATCTCCCTTACAAGGAGGGGGTCATCAGTTCGAATCTGGTATCGCCCACCACTTCATTAAGATTATTTCAGGCGATATCACATCTATTTGGTATGGGTCGTTAGCTCAGTCGGTAGAGCAGTTGACTTTTAATCAATTGGTCGCAGGTTCGAATCCTGCACGACCCACCATTCCAAAAGACGCAATTAGAGTAGTTTTCCTATAGATGGGTCGTTAGCTCAGTCGGTAGAGCAGTTGACTTTTAATCAATTGGTCGCAGGTTCGAATCCTGCACGACCCACCATCTCAAAAGACGCAATTAGAATAGTTTTCCTACAGTCAGGTTGTTAGCTCAGTCGGTAGAGCAGTTGACTTTTAATCAATTGGTCACAGGTTCGAGCCGAGCGAAGCGAGACAACAGCGCGTGAGCGCTGGCCCGAAGGGCGAGGCCGCAGGCCGAGTCATCCTGTACGACCCACCATCTCAAAAGACACAATCAGAATAGTTTTCCTACAGTCAGGTTGTTAGCTCAGTCGGTAGAGCAGTTGACTTTTAATCAATGGGTCGCAGGTTCGAGCCGAGCGAAGCGAGACAACAGCGCGTGAGCGCTGGCCCGAAGGGCGAGGCCGCAGGCCGAGTCATCCTGCACGACCCACCATCTCAAAAGACGCAATTAGAATAATTTTCCTACAGTCAGGTTGTTAGCTCAGTCGGTAGAACAGTTGACTTTTAATCAATGGGTCGCAGGTTCGAGCCGAGCGAAGCGAGACAACAGCGCGTGAGCGCTGGCCCGCAGGGCGAGGCCGTAGGCCGAGTCATCCTGCACGACCCACCATCTCAAAAGACACAATCAGAATAGTTTTCCTACAGTCAGGTTGTTAGCTCAGTCGGTAGAGCCGTTGACTTTTAATCAATGGGTCGCAGGTTCGAGCCGAGCGAAGCGAGACAACAGCGCTTAAGCGCTGGCCCGAAGGGCGAGGCCGTAGGCCGAGTCATCCTGCACGACCCACCATTCCAAAAGACGCAATTAGAGTAGTTTTCCTACAGATGGGTCGTTAGCTCAGTAGGTAGAGCAGTTGACTTTTAATCAATGGGTCACAGGTTCGAGCCGAGCGAAGCGAGACAACAGCGCGTGAGCGCAGGCCCGAAGGGCGAGGCAGTAGGCCGAGTCATCCTGCACGACCCACCATCTCAAAAGACGCAATTAGAATAATTTTCCTACAGTCAGGTTGTTAGTTCAGTCGGTAGAGCAGTTGACTTTTAATCAATGCGTCTCCAGGGCCTTATAGAAATTAGGGTTTTCTTGGATGATAGCTAACACCTTTGCCGCTAGTCCTGTCGGATTTCGACGCTTCTGCTCCCAGCTTTTAATTGTATCAAGGCTGGTGCGTGACTGCTCCCCGCCGTAAAAAACGGCGAGGCTTCCCACTTCTCAGGCCGCCACCGTCTTTATGACGGATTGACGCTGGCCTCCGTGGGCAGAAACGACGAGTCCCGCCGCCTGTAATTCTGTTATGCCCTTGCGCTGGATGTTGATCGCCGCATTGATATCGCGGTCATGTTCGACTCGGCAGAAAGGGCATTGCCAGATCCGCTTATTTAGCGGCATTTCCGGCATTTTGTGACCGCAGCAATGGCAGGTTTTCGAGCTGGCGAACCACTGATCCAGTTTGACCAGATGAACGCCCGCCGCTGCGGCTTTGTATTCCAGTTTCTTGATGAAGCCATGCCAGCCCGCATCCCCGATAGCGCGGGCAAGGTGGTGATTCTTCATCATGTTAGCCGATTTCAGCGTCTCAACAATGACCGCTTGGTTTTTGTCAACCATTGTTCGAGAGAGTTTGTGTTGAAAATCAGCGCGGGCATGGGCTACCCGTTCGTGGACTGCCGCCAGACGTAAGCGGGCCTTGCCGCGGTTAGCGCTGCCCTGTTGTTTGCGGGAGAACGATTTCTGCTTACGACGCAGGTTACGGGCGGCGTTGATAAGGTGACGCGGGTTATTGACCTTCTCCCCGGTCGACTCGATAAGATAGTGGGACAAACCCATATCACACCCGGTCACGCGGGTGATAACGCCCGGCTTTTCTGGTGCCTCCCCGCCATCGTCACACAGGATAGCGGCGAAATATTTTCCCGTGGTGGTGCGAGAGAGCGTAATGCTCTTCACTTTCCCGTCAATTTTTCTGTGTATACGGGCCTTTATCGGTGACAATTTCGGGATCTTCACTGCGCCCTCCAGCATTTTCACTCCAACACAGTGATAGCTGGATTGTCTGCCCTGTTTGCGTTTGAACGTGGGAAATTGGGTGCGCAACTTCGGATTGAAAAAATTATCAAACGCAGTATGCAGATTGATCACCGCCTGCTGTAACGCGATAGAATCATATGCCCTGAGCCAGGCATACTTGCGGGATTGCTTCGCGACCGCCAGTAACGGTTTGAGGTCTTTGCGTGGATTTAAATTCACGCCGTGACGTTTGTAGGCATGCTTTTTGATGTGCAGCGCCTTGTTGTACGCAAAACGGACCGCCCCGAACTGGCCGTTAAGATACTCTGCCTGTTCGGGTGTGGGGTAGAGGCGGACTTTGGTCGCTCTTAACATATTCAGCGCTCATTGAAAAAAAGTGCATTCATTTTAGCCTGTTTTACCGGCAGATATCCATTCAGTCAGGAGACGTCGGAGTCGCCAGCCCTAAAGCCCTCTGGGCTTTTCGCCTGATATCTCCGCCCGCACTGGGCAAGGGTTTACGGCGGTTTTTGCTAAAGCCTCCTCCATCTCTGCCTGTGAAATGTTAAGTTGAGCACGGATAGCTTTAACGTCGGCAACTTCGTATCGGGTTACACGCGCTGCGGCTTTATTACCTTGTTTAATTTCAACTGCTTCTTCTAGGGATGCTTTCAATTCGTCAAGAAAACTCATGTTACACCTCATCTTTTAGTAATTTTATTACCACAGCTAGATTCTCGTGTACTGTATTTGTGCTGTGAAATTGCAGAATAGCATCAATATTCTTAGCATGAGCTTCATCATTATGTGTATATACAAATCTCACGTTCAAATAATATATCTTATCTATTAGTGATACAAAATCCATTGATATTTTGTGAGTCATTTTGAGTTGTTTAGATCTGTCTAGCGGAGTATTCTGTATATACAGATTAACCATGAGTTAAAAACGCCGAAGCACATGAAGCTCTTGATATCATCAAACATCAGATTGAAATTAACAGGTAAAAACCCGCCTGTTAATGAAGAGGATATACTCCAGTGTTTTTCTAATCGGGTTGGGCGTTTTCTTGAGGATACAAGGGAAGATAACAGAACTGATCCTCCTACTAAATGGTTTATATCCGAAACTGATTATGGTGTTAAGTTAAAGATAGTCTTTATCTATTACCCTGAAAAAGGGGTTGCTATAAGGACAGCTTATGCACCTAACGAAGATGAATTGAGAATTTACCGAAAATACGGCGTAGGAACAGAGAAATGAGTAAGCAAACTGATAAGCGAGCAAATAACCTGATAGCTTCCACTGATGAAGCATGGGAGAACGGCGAGCTTGGTTGTAGTGAAGCTCACGTTAAAGTATCTGATGATGTAACAGAAGATCTGATTAACGAAGCGCTGGAGTTACAGCCCATTTCAATCAGATTAAATCGGTCTCTGATTGAAGACTTGAAAATGATAGCAGACCTTAATGGCTTGGGTTATCAGCCATTAATTAGACAAGTTTTAAATCGTTTTGCCAATAGTGAGAAAAAACGGGTACTTGCCGAAGCTCACAGCAAAGCAATGAAAAGTGAAAAAAGAAAATCCAATAAACGTCATAAGGTTGCTTAACCATATAGTCTTAGCAGCATAGTATATAAATGCAAAAAACCAACTGGTGAGGTTGGTTTAACGATCTATACCAATAATGCCAGATGGGATAAGCTTTACCTAATTGTTGTACTGGCAAATTATTAGGATATAAAAATGAATCTCTACGGACTTGTTGCTGATATTGGCGGTACTAATGCCAGATTAGCACTTTGCAATTTGGAAAATGGTGCTATTGAGCGGATCGAAACGTATAGCGCAAAACAACACATCGGATTAGAGTCTATTATCAATCACTATTTGGCGGAGCAAAAAACAGTAGTGACTTATGCATGTATCGCTATTGCTTGCCCGATAAATGGTGATTGGGTAGAAATGACCAATCACCAATGGGCATTTTCGATTAGTGAGCTGAAACAGACGCTTGGGCTAGAAAAATTAGATGTGATCAATGACTTCACGGCTGTATCTATGGCTATTCCAATGCTGACAGAAGAACATAAGGTTCAATTAGGCGGAGGAGAAGCGGTTAAAGACAAACCGATAGCGGTTTACGGGGCGGGAACTGGCCTTGGTGTGGCTCATTTGATCAAGGTAGACAAGCAATGGGTAAGTTTGCCTGGTGAAGGTGGTCATGTAGATTTTGCTGCGAATAGTGAAGAACAAGATGCAATATTGGCTGTTTTACGGCGTAAATTTGGGCACGTTTCGGTAGAAAGAATCTTGTCCGGTAGTGGGTTGGTAAACCTTTATCAGGCCATTGCCATTTTGGATCATTGTCAGCCGGAAGATTTAGAACCAGAAACCGTAACGCAACGAGCATTGGATGAAAGTTGTCAATATTGCCATCGTGCCTTGACACTATTTTGTGAAATTATGGGGCGATTTGGCGGAAATTTGGCGTTAAATATGGGGACTTTTGGTGGTGTGTATATCGCCGGGGGTATAGTGCCGCGATTCCTTGCGTTCTTTAAGCAATCGAACTTTCTTCATGGATTTGAAGATAAAGGTCGCTTTAAACCGTTAATACAACAGATTCCTGTTTATTTGATTACTCATCCACAACCAGGATTATTAGGCTCAGGTACCTATTTACGGCAACAACTTTCACTTATTGACTAAATTATAAGGTCAGATATATATTCAAAAATTAATGATTTTATATATCTGACTGGAATTTTTTAAAATATCAACATTGCAACTTAATATTAATATTGAAAGCTATGCGAATCTATTTTTATGACTTTATTTATATGAAATATTGGTTTGATAATATTGTTATTGGTTTATAGGAATAAATTTAAATAATATTTACTATGATTTGTGTAATTAATGTTTAAAATTATCCTATCTATAATTCACATTGAAAACAGGATATGGAATTTTAGTTTAAAATCTTAATCCTATAAAATTGAATAATAATGACATTGCCAATTTTTTCATATAATTTATATGGTTAGGTAGATTCACATAATAAGTGGTAAATATTATATGTAAATAAAAATCGTGTAATTTACTAAAATGTATTTCATGTCAAGATTTAATGGCGATAGACATACATCTTCATGAATTCAAACTGTTTTACCGTCTATAATCAATTTTCCCCTTCGCTGCTTAATTTCTCTTGATTAAATTTATTGTCAGCAATGTTGCAACCAGGTTTTATCATTGTCTGGGTGTAATATCAGAATAAATTATCATATGATTATCAACGTTTAAATAGGCGGTATTAAAAGATTGATATGACACTTCACAATGAATAAATAGCTCTTGTGACATTTTTTACTATCATCATAAAAACTTTTTGCAATATAGCGACAATTTATTCTCCTGCTTGTGGGAAGTCTTTAACATGATAATGAGATTTATATTCACAATATTTATGTAACTGATTGATTTATTTTAAATGAAAAGTGGATATTTTATTATGCTGTTTTTCATGTTTAAATACTTTTAAGTTATTGAAATTTTAATTGTTTTGTTTTCTCTTTTTATACTTTATAATCTGTCGAAATTTTTTATTTAGAACAGTACTGGATAGAAATGAAAACGATAGAAGTTGATGAAGACCTTTACCGCTATATTGCCAGCCACACACAACATATTGGTGAAAGTGCATCTGATATTTTACGGCGAATGTTGAAATTTAACGCCGAACAGCCAGTACAAAATGCACAGCCTATCAGTGCCGTGGAGAAAGCGCCGGTAGCCCGCCAGCGTGATTCTGTCCGTGTGATGCGTGAATTGTTACTTTCAGATGACTATTCTGATAAGAAAAAATCTGTTGAGCGTTTTATGTTGATCTTATCTACATTATATAGCTTGAACAGCGAAAGTTTTTCCCAGACGACTGATGCTATGCATGGTCGTACCCGTGTTTATTTTGCTGGTGATCAACAGACATTACTCGCCAGTGGTAAACAAACTAAACCTCGTCACATTCCGGGTACACCTTTTTGGGTGATTACTAACACCAATACTGACCGTAAGCGTAATATGGTTGAGCAAATTATGCAGGATATGAAATTCTCAGCCAATTTTATCGATAAGGTATGTGGCACGATTTAACTGATTAAGGCTGTGCTGACGCAAAGTGCAGCGCAGCTCTTGTCCAGGGGAGATTTAAAGTGGTAAATCATCCGCGTGCGGGACAGATTGCCCGCCAAAGTGATCTGATAAATGTAGCGCAGCTTACATCACAGTATTACACCTTACATCCTCAGCCGGAGAACTCTGAGCATAAGGTTAAATTTGGTACATCCGGTCATCGTGGCAGTTCTCAGCGTCACAGTTTTAATGAGGCGCATATTCTGGCAATTACTCAGGCTATTGCAGAAGTTCGCAAGCAACGGGGAATCAATGGCCCTTGTTATGTGGGTAAAGATACCCATGCTTTATCAGAATCGGCATTTATTTCCGTATTGGAAGTCTTGACGGCTAACCGCGTCAATGTGATTGTGCAGGAAAACAATGGATTTACGCCAACACCTGCGATTTCTCATGCCATCCTCTGTTATAACCGGTTGGGGAAAGCGTTGGCTGACGGGATTGTGATTACTCCTTCCCATAATCCGCCAGAAGACGGAGGGATTAAATATAATCCACCTGATGGCGGCCCGGCAGATGCGGATTTGACAGCAATTATAGAACGTCGTGCTAATGAGTTGCTTGCAGAAGGCCTGAAAGGCATTAAACGCTTGCCATTTGTTCAGGTATTAAACAGCGAATATTTGCATCAGCAGGATTTAGTTGAGCCGTATGTTAGCGCGTTGGGCGATGTGGTTGATATGGCTGCTATCCAACAGGCCGGGCTGAAAATCGGTATTGATCCTTTGGGAGGTTCTGGCATTGCGTTTTGGCAGCGTATTGGTGAGCGCTACAATTTAGATTTGACATTGGTTAACGATCAAGTCGATCAGACATTCCGTTTTATGCACTTGGATCATGATGGCGTCATTCGTATGGATTGCTCGTCCCCTTGGGCAATGACGGGTTTGTTAGCCATGCGCGATAAGTTTGACTTGGCCTTTGCAAACGATCCTGATTATGACCGCCACGGTATTGTCACTCCCGCCGGTTTGATGAATCCGAACCACTATTTGGCAACCGCGATAAATTACCTGTTCCGCCATCGTCCGCAATGGTCAGAAAGTGTTGCGATAGGTAAGACATTGGTATCCAGCGCAATGATTGATCGGGTTGTCGCTGATCTTGGTCGTAAATTGGTGGAAGTACCCGTAGGTTTTAAATGGTTTGTTGACGGTCTATATAAAGGTGAGTTGGGCTTTGGCGGAGAGGAGAGCGCAGGGGCTTCTTTCCTGCGTTTTGATGGTACGCCGTGGTCTACAGATAAAGATGGGATTATCTTGTGTTTACTGGCGGCGGAGATGACCGCGGTAACGGGGGAAAATCCGCAGCAGCATTACAATAAGTTGGCAGCCCGTTTCGGTACGCCAAGTTATAGCCGTATTCAGGCGCCGGCAACTTATCAGCAGAAGGCATTATTAGCCAAGTTATCGCCAGAAATGGTGAAAGCGGATAAGCTTGCTGGTGATCCAATCACAGCCCGGTTGACAAAAGCTTCTGGTAACGGAGCGTCAATAGGCGGCTTAAAAGTGATAACAGAAAACGGCTGGTTTGCCGCTCGCCCATCGGGAACAGAAGAAGCCTACAAAATTTATTGTGAAAGTCTCCTTGGCCCTGAGCACCGGCAGAAAATTGAGCAGGAAGCTCTGGATATTGTTAACCAGGTTTTTGCCGCCGGTTGATTTTTGTCCGATTAAAAAGAATCCGCAATGGTGAAATGGCTTTTGCGGATTTTTTATTTTTCAGCCCAAGGCAACCATTAATGCACCGGCAGTGATCAGTGCAACACCACCTGCGGCCATAAATGATATCTTTTCACCAAATAAGATAACGGCCAAGATAACAGCAAACACGACACTGAGTTTATCAATCGGGGCAACCTGAGAAACATTGCCGTTTCTGATTGCCAGAAAGTAGAACAGCCATGACAATGCCCCCGCCACACCGCTTAAAACGATAAAAAGCAACGCCTTGCGATTTGCCAGTACTTCACTGACCAGATTTAATTTTCCCTGCACCACAACGACGCCGACAAGAAACAGCGCCATAATGACTGCGCGTATTGCTGTTGCTGTATTGGCATCAAGATTTTGCAAACCGATTTTCCCGAAGATAGCGACCAAAGCGGCAGTAAGCGCTGATAATAAGGCATAGATAAGCCAGGTGCCCATCGCGAGTAATCCTTCATAGTTAGTATCAAATGAGTTGAGATGATAAGACAGTTCTCTTGGTTTGAATATACCATTACTCTCATTAAGGAAATTAAAGAATAAACTCATTACTAATCCCAATTTTAGTTATTGAATATTTTGGGCCTGTGAAATAGTTTCCAGTTTTAATCTCAGATGGCTTCATATAAATCTATAAATAATAATTATCCCCACCAGAGTTTAGCTATTAAACTAAAATACAATTTTATTTATCTATTTCACTTTGAATATAATATTACAGTTTATTTTAGGGTTAGATTAAGCTGAGTTTTTCAGTTAATTGATTACTATTTGAATAGATAAAGATTGAACTGAAAGGTATCTATCTGAGATTAAAGGCCCTTTTTACCTGCGTTTTTGCCTGTTAAAGTGCAAAGTACTTATGTCATTATGTTGCTTACTAACATCACCAGCATTTGATCTACGTTTAACATGTAACAAAAGTGTCATATTTCGTTTGCAATTAACATCTGTTTTGATAATATATTAATAATAAATCATATATCATTGGATTTGCTTTATCGTACAGATCATCCTAGTACTTTTCTCTACATAATTATACATCCATACCGGCATGTATATGGGGTCTATTTCTGGGGACTTTTGTAACAAGATCAACATCAATGATGGTATGGCCTTTTATATCCATCATATTATATACAAAGTTTCATTTTACTGCATCGATGATTGGATTAGTTCTCTCTTTATCCATTGCGATTTCATCAATATTAAGTTTTTATGCAGGTTACTTCTCTGATAAAGTCGGCCGGGCTAAGATAATTATCATTGGATGTCTTATATCTTCATTGGCATATTTAATATTATGGTTGTCTGAACATCAGTCTGGTTTTATTATTGGCACTTTATTAGCGAATATTTCTTGGGCGCTGGTGAATAATCCTATAAAAGCCGTTATCGGTGATATTATTGAGGAAAAGCAGGTAAGAGAGAATGCCATGTACTTAAGGTATTTATTTCTAAATGCGGGAGCGGTAGTCGGGCCTTATTTAGGAATAAAATTAAGCCTGGATATTAATTCTATTTCTTTTTTGATTGTTTCGGTATCCTATGTGATTTTTATGATCCCTGTTTATCTATTTGGCAAGAAAATAAAAATCAACTTAACAAATAATGAAGACTTTAAAGGAACGATCAAGGTTTTATTGAATGACCGTGTGTTTTTAATGTTGGTTATCAATAATATTCTCATGATGTTTATTTTTGGCCATTTTGATTCAACTTTGCCACAGTTAATTACCTCATTAGGGTTTAATGGGTATGCTGAGTTTATTGCTTCGCTTATTATGTTACATGCGATAACTATTGTCGTTATGCAGTTACCGTTTTCCATGTTAACGCAAAAAATGGCGTTGGAAATGAAAATAAATATAGGGTCTGTATTACTCATTTTATCTGAATTTATGTTCTTTATTTCATTCAAGTATTATGATGTTTATTTATTGTGGTATATGGCTGCTTTTACCATGAGTATCAGTCAAACTATTTTGTTTCCATGTGTGAATGTTTTTATCGATCGTTTGGCGCCAAATGATTTACGTGGCGCATATTTTGGTGCAGCGTCACTTTATAGTATTGGTTTTTCTATATCGCCGTTGGTTGGTGGTGCTATTATTCAATTATTTGATGGTGGAGTGTTATTTCAATTATTAGCGATATTAAGTGTGTTGATGTTGGTAGTTTTCTATCGGATGTTTAAACTAAGGGATAAACATGAAATTAATATTAGAAGAAGTCTCAAATCTTAGACCAACTGAATTACATTGCCCTGATCGTGTCGAGCAGTTAATCGAAAAAGTTAAATTTGAAGGTTTTTGGACTCAACCAATCTGGATTGATGAAGCAACGAATGTGGTTATTGATGGTCATCATCGGCTTGAATTAGCTAAAACACTAAAATTAAGTTGCATTCCTTGTCTGGCATTTGATTATGAGAAGGAACTATTGGTTTATTCCCGCAATGAGAATAAGACAATTAATCATAGTGATGTTATTAAGGCGGGTTTGGATGGGCAACCGCTTGGTTATAAACAGACTCGTCATGAGTTTGCCGGAAATGTTATTGAAACACAAATTTCGTTAAAAATGTTAGGGTTTGTCAATGAATAAGCAGTTTTATGATGTGGTAATGTGTGGTGCGGGGCCTGCAAATATTTCATTAATCCCGGATTTATTAAAAGATGAAGCCATAAAAAATTGTCTGATTTTAGAAAAAACAGAGATGGTGGGTTCTGGTTCATTAAAGAAATATAAAATTACCGCGAACTCTTTAGGTAGTGTATTTTTAGAGAAATTTGATGGTTGTGATGATGAACTTAGTCAATATATAAGATCAACACCAGAATGGGAACATTTTAGTGCCAATAGAGATAAGCCAGTTGAATTGAGGTTTGTCGGTCAATATTTGGAGAGAATTGCACGTTTTATTCAGGAAAATAAATATGGTGATCGGTTTGATATTCTGACTGATGCGGAAGTGAAAAAGATTAAGCAGAATGAAGATGGTCACTATGATATAACTTATCATAAAAATAATGAAGATTATATTGTATCAGCGAGAAAAGTACTGTTTAATATAGGTGGGAATTCAAACGAATCCAGGTTATTGCATAATAACAACAATATTACCTCAGGTGATTTCATTAAAGGTTTTTATGATGAGGTTATAAATAAAGGTGATGTAAAAAGTATATCAATATTAGGTTCGTCACATAGTTCTGTTTCTTGTTTAATTCGGCTGATAGAGCAATTAAAATTTACCGGTAAGATAAATGTTCTGGTTAATAAAGATTTTAAATTGTTCTTTGATTCACCTGCAAGTGCAGAATCTTACGGTTATGCTTTCACTCAGGAAGATATCTGTCCTTTAAGTGGGCGGGTTAACCGATATTCAGGTTTGAGATATGATTCTTTTGTATTTGCTCAAGAACTTAAAGAAAGAAGACATAAAAATATTTCTATTTTAAATATCTCAGAAATATCGAGTGACGAAGTTATGAAACGTATTAATTGTGATGATTTATTGATTCACTGTACGGGATATCACTCAAAACTTGTTGAAATTATTGATAAAAATAATATTACCCTTGAATTTAAAAGTGATAAATATGGTTTGTTGATCAACGAAAAATTAAATCCTGTATTAACGTCAGGTGAAACGCTCAATAATTTTCATACATTTGGTCTGGGGTCTGGCGTAAAGACGGGTGGTGAAAATGGTGGTGAGGCAAGTTTCCACGGAAGAATTGATGGGGTTTGGGTATATCAGCATGTTATATATGACCTCGTATTTAATTAATATTTAATTCAATATCAATTTTATATCATTATTAACGGACTATATTTTAGGTTAATTATTATTTAAGAATAAAATAACCTTTTAACATCAATTTAAAATAATTTATTAAGACTATGAATAAAAAAACAGCAATCCTTCTCTGTGCCGGAAGAGGCAGCCGGTTATCTACCAGAACATCAAATAAACCAAAACCTTTGGTAGAAACAAATCAAACATCATTTATCGATAATGCGCTGAAAAATATCGAAGCTGTCGGTATTAAGAAAGTGATTATTGTGGTGGGTTATAAGAGCGATGTTTTAATGTCTCATATTAAACAAAAGACATATAATCTGGATATTGAATTTGTTAATAGTGAAAAGTGGGAATCAACCAATAATATCTATTCTTTATATCTTGCTAGGAATTGGATTAAGCAAGATACGCTGATCCTTGAAGGGGATATCTTCTTCACAAAGAAATGTTTGGAAACAGTGATGTTAAAAGAGGGAGATCTCAATGTCCTTGTTTCTCCTCTTAGTGGTAATAGAGGGTGTCGCAAAAGTTAACCCTTATCAGCTAATATCAGTTAAGCTCTGGGTTAATATTCCAAACGAGACCTTCTATGACTCAATTCCTACGGCAACTGACACCTTCCGTTCATACCGGGCGTCA
>NZ_RCWD01000038.1:0-53975 GCF_018448965.1 Photorhabdus hainanensis
GGGGTATAGGTGCTATGATAGGCATAACTCAGTCCGTTTAGTGGTTTGGGATTATCTACAATTGATCAGATTGCAAAAATTGGACTGAGTTCCCTCCAAGTGTTCTACTATTTTGAAAAGTTATTTAAACATGGTTATTTATCATATATAATATTGAAACGTGGTTATAAATAAAATGACAAAATAAAAGATTATTCACACCAATAATTAAGACCAATGAAACTTATATCAAAAGCTGTTAGAAAAATATGAACACCTAACCTTATAAAACTCACTTAAATAATATATAAATATATTATATTTCTATAAAACACTCAATGACAAAACATTAACCTTAGAGGTATGAATAATAAAATATAAAGAATGATTTTATTTACCGGTTAACTAAACTACTCAAAAAACGCAACAAGTCAATATTAATCAATGAGTTATTTATTGAGAATGATAAATTCACATTAGTTTTCGCTCCAAAATCACCCAACAATTTTATCAATTCCATCCAACAACATTGTAATATTATAAATCAATAAAGAACAATAACTAAAAAATTGATTCCTTCATAAATAAAAAGGCACTCTTGGATTCACATAATAAATTTATTTCCATTTTTTGGTATCGATAAAGAGAAATAGTTAAACTTATAGTATATAATCTATATAGATAAAAAACTTAAACAAATAAAATATAAATTATTTTCCCGAAATTTTATAGAAATAGCAATACATATCCAATCAATAATGAAAACATTTCATGGTTGAATAATAAAATCCAAGGAAATATTAACAATATCAACAAAGACGATCAGTTTAACTATATTGATATTTAAATTTATCAAAACCCAATCAATATCAATGTTATAAATACAATGAATAATTTATTCTTTATCAGTATTAAATTTCATACATCTATTTATCTTATCCAAGAAAATTGTCTACTAGCAAGCAATAGGAATTACAGAAATATATAACTCAACACATAAAGATCTTACGTTAAATAGCCACGCTCTAAGTAATAAAATTCTCTTTATCCCCCCACCTGAAGCGATCCACTACCACTTCCCTCCCAATACAACTTGTTATCCTAAAAAGGATAAATGACAATCAATGATATCTTTTCATAACTGGAGTAAAACATGACTGATATCGCTAAGTTGTTAGGCAAAGATGCGGACAATTTATTGCAACATCGTTGTAATACCATCCCAAGTGAAAGTCTCTATCTGCCAAGCTCCGATTTTGTTGACCGCGTAATGATCGACAATAACCGACCCAATACAGTTTTGCGCTCCATGCAAACATTGTTAAATCATGGTCGTCTTGGCGGCACTGGTTATTTATCTATTTTGCCGGTGGACCAAGGCGTAGAACATTCTGCCGCCGCTTCTTTTGCAGCAAACCCTCTCTATTTCGATCCCAAAAATATCGTTGAACTGGCTATCGAAGCCGGCTGTAACTGTGTTGCCTCTACTTATGGCGTGTTATCCTCTGTTTCTCGTCGTTATGCTCATAAGATCCCATTTTTGGTTAAACTGAACCATAATGAAGCACTGAGCTATCCCGCTCAATATGATCAAACTTTATATGCCAGTGTTGAACAAGCATTTGAGATAGGCGCCGTTGCGGTTGGCGCAACGATTTACTTTGGCTCTATTGAATCACGGCGTCAAATTGAGGAAATTTCAGCCGCCTTTAAACGGGCGCATGAATTAGGCATGGTAACGGTGTTGTGGGCCTACCTACGCAATTCCGCCTTCAAAAAAGAGGGAGTAGATTATCACTCCAGTGCGGACCTAACAGGCCAAGCTAACCATTTGGCCGTCACTATCGGCGCCGATATCGTTAAACAGAAAATGGCCGAAAATAATGGCGGCTATACTGCAATTGGTTTTGGTCATACCGATAAACGTGTTTACACTAATTTGACTAGCGACCATCCTATCGATCTGGTCCGTTATCAGATAGCTAATTGCTACATGGGACGCGCCGGTATGATTAACTCAGGTGGTGCATCCGGTAATAATGATTTGAGTGATTCAGTTCGCACCGCCGTCATTAATAAACGCGCAGGCGGTATGGGGCTAATCCTTGGTCGTAAAGCGTTCAAAAAATCCATGAAAGAGGGCATTGAATTGATTAATGCGGTTCAAGATGTCTATCTGGATAAACAAGTGACTATCGCGTAAGTCAAGCTTGTCGCCGGTGATAATGAATAGAATGAATAGATAGTAGGTCGCTGCCAATGTTGAGCTATACTGCTCTCACAGCATAAATACCTTACTCTTCTTATTCATTATCACTTTCTCACCAAATCCCGAAAACGCCAGTCAGTTATTCTCACCACCACTGATGAAAATGGTGTACAGGCCCAATGCCTTTTCCTACCTCTAACGAGTCCGCCTGTTCTAACGCCGCCTGGAGGTATGCTTTGGCGACAGGCAGGGTTGTCTGCCAACTCGAATAACGTGGACGTAAAGCAGCCAATGCAGCGGAGAGCGTACACCCTGTACCATGAGTATGACGCGTATTGATTCTGGGCGCAGTAAAACGCCATTCACCCTCAACCGTAAATAGCCAATCAGGGCTTTCATATTCTGTAAGGTGCCCGCCTTTCAGTAAAACGGCTTCGCATCCTAGCGATAATAATTCACGCCCTTGTTTTTGCATGTCCGTTTCGGTTTTTGCTACAGAGCACTTTAATATCGCCGCGGCTTCCGGCAAATTTGGCGTAATCAGCGAAACCTTCGGTAATAATCGTTCAACAACCTCGGAAACCGCTTCCGGCGTCAGCAACGGATCGCCACTTTTCGCAAGCATTACCGTATCCAATACAACATAAGGAACGGAATAACGACTTATTGCGTCGGCAACAACAGCAACGTTGGCTGCATTAGATAACATGCCTATCTTAGCGCTATCAATTCTGATATCTGACAGCACGGATTCAAGCTGTGCCGCAACAAAAGTAGGATCGATATTATAAATAGATTGCACGCCGCAGGTATTTTGCGCGACAAGCGCTGTCATTACTGTTGTGCCATAAGCGCCAAGCGCGGAAAAAGTTTTCAAGTCGGCTTGAATGCCGGCACCGCCGCCAGGATCAGTACCGGCAATTGTCAGTGAGTTGATTCTCATTATAAGCGCCTCTTCCAACCAGCAAGAGAAAAGCAAGTATCAGGAAAAGACACCATGACTTCCCTACGCTGGCATTATCCAGATCAGGTATTACGGGTTCATCTCAGCTCAATAAAGAGCGCCCCGAGCCAAAAACAAAAACACCCTATCAGCTAACCAACAGGGTGATATCGGTATGTCATTGTTGCCAGTAAAAAATCAATCAGACAACAAATTTACTTCGTCAATCCAAAATGATCGACAAAAAGAAGTTATGCTGTAGTGACGTTTGCCGCAGAAGGACCTTTCTGACCGTCCTGAATTTCAAACTCAACTTTTTGGCCTTCCGCCAGAGTTTTAAAACCCTCGCTCTGAATAGCGCTAAAATGCACAAACACATCTTTGCTGCCATCAGCAGGAGTAATAAAGCCAAAACCTTTTGATTCGTTGAACCACTTTACAGTACCAGTGATTTTTGCCATTTTAAGAATTTCCTTTGGATCACTTAATTCTAATTCGCCGTTTCGGCGCAACATAAAAACTAGAGCGAGTTGCTGCTATTAACAGAACCGTATAACAGAACCGTACCTCGTTTACCCGAACGATTTATCACATATTCTTAATATGATGGCAAGCCATTTTTTATCAGCTATGGAGCTAACGCACATATTTAAAATTCTTAACAACAATTATTGTTTAACATAACTGCAAAAATTTGAAAATCCAAGGTTATCCTAATTAGCTTACAGTTTATCCACTCAACAAAACCCCAGATAACATAAATAATACTAATTTATTTTGCCTATCTTATTATTAGATTTTTTATATCTATAGTATGTTCATAGAGACCAATCTCTACTGTCTGGGTGAAAGAAAAAGTCAACACATTCCCAAGATTAGTCGACTAAAATATCAGTATTAAATATACCCAGTTAATACCTATCACATCTTAATATTAATTTTTCGTTTAACTTTTATTGAAAATAGCAAGAGTAGAATTCCTGAATTTAGATGTTTGTCATATTTTACGTGATGCACAGGATCTTCCCAATTTATGTCGTCGGGAAATTGGAGCAATAAATAATGAAGTTTAATTTAACCGCAACCTATACCCTATCAGCCACTCTTTTAGTCTCATCTGGGACAGTGTTTGCAGCAACGGCAGATACTGCTAATAAGTCATTAGCAACGACTGAATCTCACACACCGATCGGTTATAGCAACAATTCAGGTAGTTTATGGGAAAAATTCAACAGTAATATCGCTCTCACGTGGGATGCGCCCAACAATGAACTTTATCTGCCGGTAATTACTTGGCATAACAGGCATACCTACGATAAAGAGAAAATCGATAGATATAATGAGCGGCCCTGGGGTTTCGGCTATGGTAAATATCGTTACGACCAAGACAATGATTGGCATTCCCTTTATGCAATGGCTTTTATGGATTCTCATAATCGTTTGGAACCCATCGTTGGCTATGGATTTCAGAAAATGTGGATACCCGGTGATTTAGATGGTTTCCGAATGGGAATCGGTTTCACTTTAAGCGTTACAGCTCGTCATGATTATTATTATGTCCCTATTCCACTGCCATTACCGTTATTCTCCATAGAATATGATCGGTTATCGCTGCAAGGGACATATATTCCCGGCACATATAATAACGGTAACGTCCTCTTCGCTTGGTTACGTTGGCAATGGTAACTGGATAAAAAATACCAGGCTGTGTAATATCAGCCTGGTATCTTCATAGCGATAATCCAAATATATGTTATCCCTGCTCCTGTGATCTCATTTTATCACGGCGGGAACGAGACATTAAAAACCCAATCCATAACACACCCACCCAGAATGGCATCAGGATGACTGAAATACGGATGCTGTCCATCATTAAAATAATGACGAGTATAAAGGCAAGGAAAGCCAGACACAGGTAATTACCGAATGGATACCAAAATGCCTTAAATGATGGCTCTATTCCCTGTTTAACTTTTTCTGCCCGGAATTTTAAATGAGCCGTACAGATCATAACCCAATTAATCACTAACGTTGTTACCACCAACGCCATCAATAATTCAAATGCTTTGCCCGGCATCACATAATTAATCAATACACCAACGGACGTTGCCAAAGCAGACACGACAATGGCTCTGATAGGAACACCACTCTCATTAACTTTTGTCAGCATCCCAGGAGCATTGCCTTGTTTTGCTAAACCGTACAGCATCCGGCTGTTACAATACACACCGCTGTTATAAACGGACAATGCGGCAGTTAGGACAACAATATTCAGAACGTTAGCTACCCAGAAACTATCCAGGTTGTGAAAAATCATAACAAATGGGCTTTCACCTTCAACGACATTGCCCCACGGATAAAGCGACAATAACACGGTCAGAGAACCAATATAGAAAATCAATATTCTGTATACTACCTGATTGGTGGCCTTAGGAATGCTGATACGTGGATTTTCCGCTTCTGCTGCGGTAATACCTACCAGTTCCAATCCACCAAAAGAGAACATGATCACAGCCATTGCCATGATTAGGCTGGTGATGCCATTAGGCATAAAGCCGCCATGTTGCCAAAGGTTAGTAATACTGGCCTGAGGTCCGCCATTTCCGCTAACTAACAAGTAAGCGCCAAACACAATCATACAGATAATGGCGGTCACTTTAATGATGGAAAACCAAAATTCTGTTTCACCATATAATCGGACATTAATTAAATTTACTGTATTGATTAAGACAAAGAAGACGGTTGCAGAAACCCAGGTTGGAATATCAGGCCACCAGTAGTGGATATACATTCCCACAGCCGTTAATTCAGCCATGCCAACCAGAGTAAACATCGCCCAGTAATTCCAACCTGATAAAAATCCGGGAAAATCCCCCCAATATTTATACGCGAAATGACTAAACGACCCCGCTACAGGCTCCTCGACCACCATCTCTCCTAGCTGACGCATAATCAGAAATGCAATAAAGCCTGCGATAGCGTATCCTAAAATTACGGAGGGACCTGCCATTTTTATGGTTTGTGCAATACCGAGAAACAACCCAGTCCCGACAGCCCCCCCCAAAGCAATAAGTTGAATATGCCGGTTTTTTAAACCGCGTTTAAGTGTTGACCGCTGCGATTGTCCTGCCATCTTGTCCTCTTGATGCAACTTCTATCTTGTTATTAGTGGGAAAACAACCGCTTCCCCTTATCTGCTTTATTCAAAGCAAACAAAACACTAGCTTTAAAGGGTGGATATTGAAGATATATGTTAGCACAGATATATGACGGGAAAATGGCTGATGAGTATCAGCAACTAATCAGAAAGGCAGATATCGAGTCACAGAACAAATACCTGAATCAAACTTTCCCCCCTGATCACAATAGCTATCCAAAGCTAACAGATACAAGAACAGACATATTCCAAGTAATACTAAGATTGCAATGGTTTTTTTTATGTCCAATTCTATTTCCTTTAAGTTCGGTCAGAACGCAATACGTTAAGAATAAAGTTGGAAAATGATATTTTACAACAATGAAACAAGAAAAATATTCATCCTGTGCTTTCATTGCGAAAAAATCGTACCCGCAACAATATGTATGCTAACAACATATCAGAACACATTTAAACAAATACTAACCATGTGGATTCTATTCACTATAACAAAAAAATCAATTGTCACATTCAGTTACAATCCAAATCGTGATGTCAACGCTTTGTCATCTTTAGAAAAAGTTGTGTATACTTCCTTTCATTTTCAACCAGAACAAAATTGTTAATGCCACAGGATAATCACTTAGCACTTGTATGCGCTCTCAGCAAATGGATTGAGAATCACCTTGGCCGGGTAATCCACCTGGAAGAACTGGCAGCTTACTCCGGTTACTCGCTTTGGCACATGCAGAAAATATTCAAGGAAGTCACCGGCATTTCGCTTGGTAAATATATCCGCCAGCGACGCCTGGCCGGCGCTGTTCATCTTTTAAGAAACAGCTCTTTGCCTATTTTTGATATCGCTTTAGATTTCGGCTTCGGCTCTCAGTCTCATTTCACTTACATGTTCCGCAAAGAGTATGGCATAACGCCCTATGATTTCCGGCAGAATCCAGATATTAAGCTCGAAGTTAAATTACCTCTGCATTTCGCTACCCACTGTTCGTGACACGATAATCAGAGAATATTGAAACAGGCAATTATCCAGCAATACAACCGTGCTTTCCGGTGAAAGATAAAGAGCTCCAACCCTTGTGTTCTGACTTTTATTTGATGCCAGGCACAATACTTCCCTTAGCAAGACTCTCTGGGTTTCATGGCTAGATGGACAGAGAGCTCTGCCGGATTTTTTAACGGCGCTTGGTTTTCGTTAACATGAATTTGAAAAACGGATAAACCAGATGCCAGTACCTTTGGTATTTCATCCCTGATATACCCTATGGATTTCAAGTTGCATCGCGACGGCAAGGGAGCGAATCCCCGCGAGCATAGATAACTATGTGACCGGGGTGAGTGAGTGCAGCCAACAAAGAGGCAACTTAAAAGATAACGGGTATCTTGATTCAACGGGTATCATCTGGCTTTAGTCGCTAACCAGCAAACAATTGATCCTACGGTAACCATTAGCACTCCTTGCCAAAATGAAAAAGAGAGGGCAGTGCTAAGAAGCAATGATGAAAAAGCCGTAGATATTATCGGCGTGAAATAAGACAATGTAGCCAATAATGCAACATGTCCCCTGATGATCGCAACAGTCCAAGCTGCATTCGCCCCCCCCATAACCGCTCCAGCAAACAATAATATGCTGATACTACGCAGGTTTATCGCCATTTCAGGAGGAGACGTAAAAAAATATTGAATCCATAATGCGAAAGCCGTAAGGATAAAAAATAACGACATGCCATTCTTACCTGCCGCCATTATTTTCGTAATGTTACAATACATCGCCCAAATAATTGCTCCCGCAAAAGCCAGCCCATAGCTTAACGGATTGCTCTGGATATTTCCTACCATCTGTCTGAATGACCAACCATTGTCACCACTCATCACCCAACCGATCCCCAGAATAGATAATAATAAACCAGGATATAACCACCAATTCACTTTCTGCTCATTAATAATCACTGTGAGTAAAACAGTAAAACCTGGCCATAGATAGTTGACCATACCCAACTCAATTGCTTGAGCACGGTTATTAGCGAAGCCTAATGCAAGTGATAAACAGATTTCATAACTGACAAATAATAGACTGCCAAGCCACAAGTAAACTCTGGGAAAAGCGCTGACTTTTGGGAAGCCCATTAGCAGAATCAGAAAAATTGATCCAACAGTATAAATCAGCGCCGCGCCTCCTACAGGCCCAAAATCTTCACTCACACTTCTTATCAATCCAACGATTGTACTCCACAACACAATCGCCAATATTCCATACAGAGTCGCTTTATGTTGTTCGATCCTTGTTTTCACATCTCTCCCCATAGTTATTCTTGATCTGATTCTCTATTACACTGTTCAGGCATCCACATCCCCAACTATTCGCCATCAATTGACATGTAATGCCATCAAGAAATGACCAACTACCTCAATATCTGAGATAAACAAACAACCATTTGCCAAGTTTCCCCAAATAACCTAAATACCAAAAAGATCATAAAGCACATAAACTACCATATAATTTAACAATCATCACGTTATTCCTACATATTTAATTATCGAATTACGTTTAAAATATTCCCATCTAATATCTGATTCATATTTTTCTGTTCATACTATCGTTAGATCAGTTATTATCTGTCCCATTCTTATTTATCTGACTATTATTTATGAACGATTCTCTAGTGAGTTCAATAAAAAGCTATTTCAGCCAAAGATTGAGTAGAAAAGATTATATTATTAGCTTTATTAAAATAGCCGCTATTTTAGGAATATTGATCTTTCTCTCAGGTTATCTAGCAGAAAACAATTACGCGGCCCACATGCAATATGAGTTATCAGTGTGGTTATATATAATCTCTATTGGTCTATGGGCAATGTGCTCCTTCGCTACGGTTTACTATTTAATCATGAAAACAGCCTACAGATTTAATGATGTGGGGCTGTATGGTTGGCTAGTCTCTATTTTTATCTATCTGTGCAGTATGTTACCAAACTATTTTCCCGACAAAAACAAAATAATAATATATTCACCCTTTATCAGTCTAATTGGAATTATCCTGGCATTGATTCTGCCAAAAAGGAAAAATAATAAAAAAAATTAATATTTTCTCCATATCGCAAAAATTTCATTTAATCTGACTATTACTTAAGACAGTAATAGTCACTATAAAATAAAGCGACGATTATTTATATACACTGAATATTTTATTACTTAGCCATAACCTTAATTCTTTCTCTATAGAAATAATAATGAAAGCCGCCTGATGTTAAAACAGTGATAACAGGAAAGATGTGATCAACAACTGCCGAGGTAAGACTGTCATTGCAGGTTAAAACAAAGTGAAGAAAGGCTCGAAGAATAGATCATGAAAATCTATAGAGTTAATGAGAAGAATCATGCCATAAAGGTCACTCCGATAAAGTTATTCTTATGGCACGATCGCAACGAGATATTACAAATCAAAACTACTTTTTATATTTCTCAACCAGAGCCAGAGCTATCGATTCAGTTTGTGCATCAGGATTACCACTGATGTCATCTGGCCTGAAATGCATCTGGAACGCACTGATTGTTTTACGGGTATCCTCATCAAGCACACCAGTTTGTGGAATGGTGTAGCCATATTTAGCCAATGTCTTCTGAATTAACTCAACAGAAGCACCATCATTCCACTTTCTACCCGCCATATACTTTTCAACGGTTGCATCATCAGGCCATGCACCGATACCTTGTTCAGCCAAACTCTTCCAAGGGAAAAGTTTACCTGGATCATACTTTCTCAAAGGTGCAATATCACTGTGACCAACGACATTAATAGGTTCAATGCCATAACGTTGGATAATATCTTTCGCCAAACGCGTTAATAGATCGATCTGCTGCTCATTAAACGGATACCACTCTTTCTCAAGTAGCATTTCCGTAAATCCTTTATTAACAATTTCAATGCCAATCGAAGTGTCATTCAAGTCTTTCCGACCATTCCATCCACTAACACCAGCATGCCACGCCCTCTTATCTTCAGGAACCAGTTGCAAAATAACAGGCTTGCCTCTCACATAATTCGGTAACGATGGGAGCAAATAATGAGCACTAACACCGCCCTGAGTGAGTATACGTAAAGAATCTTCATCATTGACAGCGGTATAGTGGAATACCAAAAACCTCACTCTGTCATTTTGACCTTGTGAAGGAAAAGAGCTATCAACTTTATAAGTGCCCCGATCTTCCAGGCTGGAACACCCCGCCAATAGCATAAATAAGCCAACTAATATGATCTTCTTCATCATTTCCCTGTCCTACCTATTAATTGAAAGCAAGATAATAACACAAAGAAATCAAATGAATACAAAATAAAATTTATGTTTTACATGATTTTTTTATAAAACTACCGGTTTTGCTCTTGACATAGACCACAAGTAAAAATGCCTTATTCCCATAAGTTAGATGGAAATAAGGCAAGAATAACAGATGAAACGTGAAAGGCTATCAGCCACTATGTTGTTAAATAGTATTAACGATACTGTGTGCTAGCATTTCACTTGCGGTCAACCGCTTGGTTAGATTGGGCAAGAGTTGCCGTTTCTTCCCAAATACCAACTTCAACTTTTTTCTGAATCTCAGGATACTGATTGATATCAAATGTCGGTAATTTACCAACACGTCTCTGTTGGTTGTAATCTTTTGCGAGCTTAAATGCGACGCCAGAAAGCAACAAAATAGCGGTCAGGTTAGTAATTGCCATCAATGCCATAGACAAATCAGCCATTTTCCAAACTAAAGGCAATTCAGCCAACGAACCAAACATCACCATACCCAACGCCGCCAGACGTAAGATCACTAAACCAGCAGTATGATTACGTTCAAGGAATACGATATTGCTTTCAGCATAAGCATAATTTGCAATGATTGATGTGAATGCGAAAAAGAAGATAGCCAGTGCAATAAATTCAGATCCCCAATCACCAACAGCGGAAGACAGTGCTCGCTGAGTCAGTTCTATTCCACTTATTCCCGAAATATTGCCATCAAGCACACCCGATGACAGGATGATAACAGCAGTAGCGCTACAGATAACCAGAGTATCCATAAAGACCCCTAGCATTTGCACATAACCCTGAGATGCTGGATGAGGAGGATATGGAGAAGCAGAAGCCGCAGCATTGGGCGCTGAACCCATCCCTGCTTCGTTTGAAAACAGCCCGCGCTGAACACCTTGTGTCATCGCCTGTGCAACACCATAACCAACGGTGCCTGCGACTGCTTCCTGCAAACCGAATGCGCTTTTGAAAATTAATGCAAACACTTCTGGCATGCGTTCAAAGTTATGACCGACGACCCAGAATGCCAGAATCAGATAAGCTATCGCCATAAAAGGGACAACCAACTCTGCAACCCGAGCAATAGAGCGCAAGCCACCAAAAATAATGATCCCGCTAAGAATCACCAAACCGATGCCGACATATAAGGGATTGAAATCGAATGCGAAAGCAGCAGCCTGAACGATGGAATTTGCCTGAACAGCATTAAATACCAGACCAAAAGCAATAATGAGGAATATGGAGAACAGAATGCCCATCCAACGTACTCCAAGCCCTTTTTCCATATAGTAGGCCGGACCACCGCGGTAATTCCCCTTATCGTCTTTTGTCTTGTACAGCTGGGCAAGTGTACTCTCAATAAAAGAGGTTGCCATCCCAATCAGAGCAACCATCCACATCCAAAAAATGGCGCCAGGCCCACCGGCCGTTAAGGCGATTGCCACACCAGTAAGGTTACCGGTGCCAACCCGCGCTGCTAAGCTGGTACACAGAGCCTGGAATGATGAAATACCTGCACTGTCAGATTTTTTACTGTTTTTCAATACTGAAAACATGTGCCCAAAATGGCGAATCTGTATAAAACCTGTACGTATCGTGAAGTAAATACCGGCGCCAAGAAGAAGATAAATCAGCACGGAGCCCCAAAGGATACTGTTAAGGCTGTTAAGAAAGCTAATTAGTTCCGTCAAGATATTTTTCCCCTTAAATTAGTAAACCCAGTCTGACCACAAAATCGTATCCGGCAGAATTCATTGCGCCTAATATGCCTTTATAATTAACAAGTAACACAATGCTGTATAAAAAAACACAGAGATACCGGTCAGAAAAACACTATGAATGTAACACAAGTTTGAAATTAATGTGTAATGTTTACTGACCTTTTTACATTATCCATCAGATTAAATGAATGTTTGGTGTACTGTTTTTGACTGATAGTTAATAGATATGGCATTCAATCAACTATTGCCCGTCAGTCATTTCATACACTTTTGGCGATGCCTCCTACCTGTGATTCACAATAAGCTACATATATGAAACCCATTACTATTATGAAGCTCACGACTATAAGCCCTCATACAAGTAAAAGAAGTTCTACCAACGAGCCATTTGTTAATTAAATCAACAACCAATTAATATCAAGAAAAAAAATTCAAAAATAAGATATTGTGATTAATTTTGTGAGCAGATTATCAGCTTTAACAAAAAAATCATCATTAATTTAGAAAATTTCGCATAGTGACATCCATCACATAAAACATTAAAAATCAAAAAGATAAAAAAATCCCTTATCAGATCACAATGAAATACCAACACATACACTCAATGTAGGAAATATCATCCCAATAAATAACATAACATGCAAAAAACTAATAAAAACCTTAACCTATATCTGATATTTATCTGTAGGCATCCTCAATCACAAGAAAAAATGATATTTTTCTCTTAGCTATTTGTGTTAAGTATCATTAAACTTAAAAAGTTTTTAACGAATTTCTCCCACTTCTTCATCTGATTATAACGAACACATTTCTGCTTATTTTTTTATTCTCAAAATATCTTTAAATATATATCTAATGCCTCCTATTACTCTATTTTCCACAAGATGATTGTCCAATATTTCCGCAAGAGGATTAAAATAAAATGACCATAAAATCGGCATAATAAAATCCTTTTTTATAAAAAATCAAGGAGTACTCTGATTGCCTTTTGGAAGCAAATAATATTTATTCGGCAAGTTTTCCAGCTTCATCAGGACAAATTTGATCGACTGCCAGATAGATTGAACATTTAATAAAGCTTGTAGAAAATTTACCGCATGAGCAATAGAATTTAAATAAAATCGGGTACACTGCAAAATAAAGTTATTACAATGATATCACCACGTTGAATTTCCCTAAGACTGGATGCCACGAGTAGAGGTATCTCAAAAATACCAAGACTCAACGTTGGCAATCCATCGTGATAGCCAGTTAGAGATAGTTTGACTCAAATTCCACCCACCATTTTGTTACAACAACTCATGAATACCTATACCCTATGGATTTCAAGATGCATCGCGACGGCAAAAGAGCGAATCCCCGAGAGCATAGATAACTATGTGGCCGGGGTGAGTGAGTGCCGCCAACAGAGAGACAGCTTGAAAAATAACGGATATATAAGCATCAAAATTCTCCCAAACGGACAGTGATATGTTAATCACCACTTCATTCGGCTATAAAAACAACAGACTTAACCCAACTATACAATAGCTAAAATCAATTTTTGTTTTACATTTATCAAACATTGTGTTTTAATTTCCGTAAAATATTATTTCATTTTGAAACTATTTTATAAAAAATGTGAAAAAACTTCTCTTATATGCAACATAAAAC
The DNA here is from genome assembly GCF_018448965.1 of Photorhabdus hainanensis. Lineage (NCBI taxonomy): Bacteria > Pseudomonadati > Pseudomonadota > Gammaproteobacteria > Enterobacterales > Morganellaceae > Photorhabdus > Photorhabdus hainanensis. The sequence continues at coordinate 13,956 of NZ_RCWD01000038.1, forward strand.
TGGATCTTTTATTATCTACTGCTAATATTTTCATTTGTTATCTTTTACAAAAAAAATATGTTTATGAAGTTAATATTGTATAAATATCTCACTTTTATTCTAAATGCATAATTTAAACAATATACGTTGAGGTTATGAATGATGTTAAGAAAAAAAAGGAAGAATCCTACTGATAACAATTTACCTATAAGAGTCTATCGTGGGAGATCTAAATATGAATACCACCCTCCATCAGGGGGTTCAATATCCATTTGTTGTTTAAGTTCACCATTGTCTGTCGTTTGGGAGGAATATGAAAAAGTTCTTAATAAGGAAAAACAATAACTAAATAATAACACTTTAAATATTATACAGTAAGTACTCTATTTACAGTTATAAAACCAGCGGGAGAACAAACTCCCGTTAGCGGTTTTACCTAAATACACACGCAAGAAAGATTTTTACATGCTATTAAATTAACTATCCAGTTTTAACTTCTTACATCTACTTGTCACTCATCAAACCAAGCTGATCATTCCATTCTTTCTCAAGATAGGTATCTTAAGCCCTCGACTCCGATTGATATGAAAACTTTCATCAGACATTGGAAAAAAATGGTCAAATATTTGCCAGAAATTCGCAATTCTCTATCAATTTAGATATTTAGACGATTGCGAATTGCACTTTAATCAGCACTAGCAGAACTCCAAAAGGCTCTTTCCCCTAATAAGATCAACAAACACTGGTGTACAAATTTCCAACTCTTTCTTCAAACCGGGCAAGTTCTTCTGTTAACGGGGCATCAAGCCTAAGCATATACGTCACCAGTTTAGGAATATCACCAGCGAATGGTCTTATGGCGACGTCGCCATGCCGAGCCAGGTTGATCTGTGACTCCCCCGCCACCCCAATCCCATATCCAGCGGCCACTAAAGTTAGCAAAAGGTCAAAACTGGCAACCTTTTCAGATATAGATGGCGCTAACTTTGCATTTTGTAATATAGACAGCACCGGCTCCAAATATCCCTCATACGCCTCCTGACCACAGATGATCAGTGGATAGCGTAAAAGTTCATCTAACGGCACTTCTTTATACGCTAAAAGCGGATGCCTGATAGGAATAGCCGCCACCAACGAATCATACCAAGCCGGCATGGCAATGATGCCATCGCCTGCTGTCATAGATTGAGCAAATCCCACATCAAAAAGGTTGTCACGTAATCCATTCATATGTTGAGCTAGAGGTATCTCGTGTAAGCGAATGTCCATCCCTGGCTCGTCCTCACGGCATTTTGCTAACAATTCAGCTAATTTAGGCGGTGTAGCGCCATCAGATAACGCAATACGGAGCTGACTATGGAATCCAGCCGAAACTGCTTTCACACTATCACGAACCTGACCAAGTACGGAAAAGATGCGAGGAGCCTGCTCCAGTAAAATTTCCCCCGCACGTGTGAGCCGGATATTCCTTGTGGTACGCACGAATAACATCGTACCAAGATCAGCTTCCAAATTTTTAATTATCCTTGATAGCGGTGATTGTTCTATATGCAGGCGCTGCGCAGCTCTCGCGAAATGTAATTCTTCTGCTACCGCCACAAAACACCGTAAATGTCGCAATTTCATATATATGCAACCTCCATCTTTCTCTAAACAGACTTATGCCTATTCTTTCTGAACACATCTTTATTTGTCCTTTCAGATCATCTAAAAGCGTTCAGTTTTAAGTTGGTGTTGTCCCGTAGGTTAGATCAGGGCCTATATTATCAATTCCGAATTACATAAAACCTCCTTTAGTAAATATGTTATAACCGATCACCGGGCAAGATTTGTCTAACCTTGGTAAAAAACAGTATCTGATAGTTGTGAAACCGCTCTCTATCTGGATGCCATTCATATAATTAATTAATTTACTTAATGAATGAGTCCCAAACTGTACGTCAATACATTTACAATAACAATAAATAAGACTCATTATTTTCTCTGGAAAGATAGGTATTAAATATTCATATCAAGAAATTAAAATAAGCAGAAATAACGGCACATCCTATAGATTTCAAGATGCATCGCGACGGCAAGGGAGTGAATCCCCGGGAGCATAGCGAACTGTGTGACCAGGGTGAGCGAGTGCAGCCAACAAAAAGGAAACTTGAAAGATGACGGGTATATAACATATCTAACTTAATGCACAATTTCACAACGTGACTAAGTGAGCGGGAAAACACGAATCCCAGTATCAGTTCCCCCAATTAAGACTTAAAAGGTCTTAAGAGTGACTGCAAAAGACATGATACCCACCACTATTTTATCTAGCATTTAGATAGTAAGGGACTAAATACTGATGGTCCGTTAAACAAAAATGCGCATTTTTCTAAACGGATCATAATGAACCATTTAGTGACAATAACGAGGTACCTACTGTGGAACCAAGAGATTTAGAAATTTCTACACATGGATTTGCAGATGGAATATCCATGCAATTAGCAAAAAAACGCGCATTACACGGACCCAATGAGACTCTGACCAAAACAGAACTTAACCTTATCATAGATAAAGCTGCTATATCATTCGGAGAATTCCTGACCGCCCTTGGCGTAGACTGGCAAAATGATCCTAATTCGAAAGACACGCCGAGACGTGTTGCGAAAGCTTATGTACTTGACCTATGGAAAGGTCGATACAAACCAATGGGACCTATCACTACATTTCCGGCAGATAACTACGATGGCATTGTATTCGACGGCTGGATCGCTCTCGACTCCATGTGCTCTCACCATCATCAAGCAATCAGAGGCTATGTTCACGTTGCCTACATACCAAGTCAACATGGCCGCGTTCTTGGCCTGTCAAAGTTAAATCGAATCGTCGAACATTTTGGCAGACGTGGACTTATACAAGAACGATTAACAGCAATAATCCATAATGCAGTAAACCAAGTATGTGAAAGAAATCAGGGTGTCGCAGTATTGATAGATGCATCACACAACTGTGTAAGTTGCAGAGGTGTACGCCACCAGAAAAGTCGGATGAAGACACAAATGTTCTCAGGTGTATTCGCCGATACTAATTCACCTGCCAAGCAAGACTTCTATGAGTTGATTAGAGGTACCGCATGACAATTCAATACATTACACGTAAAGGTTCTTTTGACTCCGCTCATCGAGTCATGAACGAGAGGGTGAAATGCTTCAATATCCACGGACACACTTATCTGTATGAACTCACTTTCTCATTTGAACAGATGCAGCCAATTGGATACGCGATAGATTTTAAAGAGATAAAGCGTATCGGCGCAGCATGGATTGATGAGTATCTGGATCACGCCTCGATTCTTAATCCCAAGGATGCAGATTTTATATCCGCTGTCCATGCTACGCGCAGTAAATTTAGACTCATGAGCTTAAATCGTAGTGGCGAGTACTGCAATCCAACCGTTGAAAATATTGCAAAAGAGATATTCCTCACTATGGAAGTTCTTTTTAGTGAATGGGATAGCCTCAAAATTCACCACGTCAGACTCTATGAAACACCCAATTGTTTTACAGATTGCAATGCCGATTCGATTCATGAAGAGGAACGTAACGCATTTCTCAGCCAACGGTTCGAGGAGCTGAAAGCTTATTCACAAGCAATGGGCCGGTTTGAATATGACTCAAGAAATATTGTTACACCAGATTCCACTTATAGGCGCTTATAAAGCAATAAACCACGGTAAATAGGTGTAACGAGGACTTACCAATATAGACAGCGATATCTTACGGCCAACAACCTTGTTATCAATACCCTTCAATTTTCGATGAACTGGAAGATACTGTAGCCAAAAAGCAATGAAACAGAGAAAAAATAATAGATGAAAGAATAAGTTAGCAGTAACTTGCAATAAGGTTGCAAGTTACTGGATAACAGCTGCCGCTTTAAAAATATATTCTTTGAATAGCAACGCCAACGCCGCAGCAACAATAAACCATTGAAGTCGATCAAATTTACCTTCAAGTTTATCAAAACGTTTATCTATGGATTCAAAACGCTTATCCATAACTTCGAGGCGTCTATCTATTAATTCGAATCTCTTATCAACAGATTCAAAGCGTTTATCAATAGATTCGAAACGCTTATCAAGTGACGCAAAGTTAGCCTCAGTCTCACGGCGCAGATTATCCACGCTTTCCTGAGTTGCAAGATGTTGCATATTCTGACCGCGATGTAAGAGAGCATTTAACACATCGCTCGTACTAAACTCTATTTTTTTATCATCTGAGCCACTCATCTTTTACCCCCCTCTCCCTAATCAGACAGAACGAATATTAACCTCAGTATACACTCTGTCATATGTGACTTGCAAAATTTCATGCCTAATGAAACAACAATATATACCTTTTAAGTGATTGAGATTTTCCAATTAAGGCTATAGGGCATAAAAAGGTAAAAACGACAGATAACTATCTGAAAAAAATAAAATTGAAGAATATAACGCAAAAAAACACGTTTATTTCCACTATTTTTGAGAATTTTACAGCAAAAATCCCTGTAAATTCAGAAAACCCCACGGAAGCATTAGCTACCGTGAAGTTTTCACAATGATGACGGATTACATATGCTGAATAATCGCGTCACCAAATTCGCTACATTTCAGCAGCTTAGCGCCTTCCATCAGACGTTCGAAATCATAAGTCACGGTCTTCGCGGCAATCGCGCCTTCCATACCTTTAACGATCAAATCTGCGGCTTCTGTCCAACCCATATGGCGCAACATCATCTCAGCGGAAAGAATCACAGAACCTGGATTCACCTTATCCTGACCGGCATATTTAGGCGCTGTACCATGAGTCGCTTCAAACAAGGCACATTCATCACCGATGTTTGCTCCCGGAGCAATGCCAATACCACCAACCTGAGCAGCCAACGCATCAGAGATGTAGTCACCATTCAGGTTCATACAGGCGATAACATCATATTCAGCAGGGCGCAACAGAATCTGCTGTAAAAACGCATCCGCGATGACATCTTTGACAATGATCTCTTTGCCGTTTTTCGGATTCTTAATTTTCACCCAAGGGCCGCCATCCAACAGTTCACCGCCGAACTCTTCACGAGCAAGCTGATAACCCCAGTCTTTGAAAGCACCTTCGGTAAACTTCATAATGTTGCCTTTGTGAACCAGAGTGACAGATTCACGGTCATTATCAATTGCGTATTCAATGGCAGCACGGACTAAGCGTTTAGTGCCCTCTTCAGAACAGGGTTTCACACCGATGCCACATTGTTGTGGGAAACGGATTTTATTTACGCCCATCTCCTCTTGCAGGAATTTGATCACTTTATCCGCCTCGGCAGACCCTGCTTTCCATTCAATACCGGCATAAATATCTTCCGCGTTTTCACGGAAAATAACCATGTCAGTCAATTCAGGTTGTTTAACCGGGCTTGGCGTTCCCTGGTAGTAACGAACAGGACGGAGACAAACATACAGATCTAATTGCTGACGCAATGCTACGTTCAGAGAACGAATGCCGCCGCCAACCGGCGTCGTCAGAGGACCTTTAATAGCTACGCGATATTCACGGATCAGATCCAACGTTTCATCCGGCAACCAAACATCTTTACCGTATACATGAGTAGATTTTTCACCGGTGTAGATTTCCATCCAGGAAATTTTACGCTCACCCTGATAGGCTTTCTGAACCGCTGCATCGACCACTTTCAACATTGCAGGGGTAACATCGACACCAATTCCATCCCCTTCGATATAAGGGATGACCGGGTTATTCGGAACAACCAGTTTACCTTTAGCGTCGACTGTTATTTTTTTACCTTCCGCCGGAATAACTACTTTGCTTTCCATTAACCTCTCCTTCAAGTAAGCGTAATACCTTGTTAATTTTTTGTAAGGGACGTGTCAATACTACTTGAATATTCTGCGAACGCCAATTGATAGCAGACTAATGTATAATACCCCTTCCATTTTATGCAGTGATCTATAATGACAAATTTCTCCATTAAAAAACACAGACTTAACCGATTCAGCCAAAGAAAAATATCACATTCTGTCAAAAAACCAACAGAACCTCGTCGAGTGTTGATATTTAACAAACCTTACGATGTTTTACCCCAATTCACCGATGAAATGGGCAGAACAACACTAAAAGACTTTATCTCGTTGCCTAATGTGTATGCCGCCGGGCGTTTAGATCGCGACAGCGAAGGATTATTAATTCTGACCAATGACGGCAAACTTCAAGCGCAGCTAACCCAACCGAATAAAAAAACGGCCAAAGTTTATTATGTACAAGTTGAAGGCATTCCAGATGAAGCTGCTCTCGATAAGTTACGCAATGGCGTCATATTAAAAGATGGGCCTACCCTACCCACAAGCGCCGAGTTAGTTCATGAACCAACATGGCTTTGGCGTCGCCAGCCACCGATTCGTGAACGTAAAAATATCCCGGTAAGCTGGTTAAAAATAACACTTCATGAAGGCCGAAATCGTCAAGTGCGCAGAATGACAGCACATATCGGTTTTCCCACACTTCGGCTGATTCGTTTTAGTATGGGAAACTTGCAATTAGGCAAGATGAAACCTGGTGAATGGAAGGAGATCAATTTTGTTTAGTCCCCACGTCACAGTTGCCTGTGTTGTCCATGCCCAAAATAAATTCCTGGTCGTTGAAGAGACAATTAATGGCAAAGCATTATGGAATCAACCCGCTGGTCATCTTGAGGCTAATGAAACATTGTTACAAGCGGCTGAACGCGAATTATGGGAAGAGGCCGGTATTCAGGCTAAACCACAAGCGCTACTGAAAGTTCATCAGTGGGTTGCGCCAGACGGCACACCCTTTATCCGTTTTCTGTTTCTGGTTGAAATGGAACAACAAACCGTAGCCAATCCACAGGACCGTGATATTGACTGTTGCCATTGGGTTACAGCCGAACAAATATTCAATAGCCATTGTCTTCGTTCTCCTCTCGTCGCAGAAAGTATCCGCTGTTACCTGCAAAATGAAAAATATCCTCTCACCCTATTGAATAGTTATGTTTCTCCGTTTATTTAATAACAAAACAGTAATACGTTTGATGCGCCCCTGTCTGCGACGTGTTAAAGTACGACGCTTGTTTTTTTCTCCAGTGAGATTCCCATGTCAGATAACAGCCAAAAAAAAGTCATTGTCGGCATGTCCGGCGGTGTAGATTCCTCCGTTTCCGCTTATTTGCTACAACAACAAGGTTATCAAGTGGCTGGCTTGTTCATGAAGAATTGGGAAGAGGACGATGGTGAAGAGTACTGTTCAGCCGCGGCTGATCTGGCTGACGCCCAATCCGTTTGCGATAAGTTGGGCATCGAACTTCATACCGTCAATTTTGCTGCCGAGTATTGGGACAATGTTTTCGAACATTTTCTTTCTGAATATCGAGCGGGCAGAACACCTAACCCAGATATTCTATGTAACAAAGAAATTAAGTTTAAAGCATTTCTGGAATTCGCTGCTGAGGATTTAGGCGCGGATTACATCGCAACAGGTCATTATGTCCGTCGCCAGGATATTAACGGTAAAAGCCAATTATTGCGTGGGCTGGATAACAATAAAGACCAAAGCTACTTCTTATACACTCTGAGCCACCAGCAAATTGCTCAAAGCCTATTTCCTGTCGGTGAACTGGAAAAACCGGAGGTTCGTCGTATCGCCGAAAAAATCGGTCTGGCGACGGCAAAGAAAAAAGATTCCACCGGTATCTGTTTTATTGGCGAGCGTAAATTCCGTGATTTCCTTGGCCGTTATTTACCTGCCAAACCTGGCCCCATTATGACTGTAGATGGAGAAACCGTCGGTGAACATCAGGGGCTGATGTACCATACATTGGGCCAACGTAAAGGTTTAGGCATCGGTGGAACGAAAGAAGGCAGCGAAGAGCCGTGGTATGTCATAGATAAAGATGTTCAGAACAATATTCTGATCGTGGCGCAGGGGCATGAACACCCTCGTTTAATGTCTACCGGCCTTATCGCTCAACAACTTCATTGGGTTGACAGAGAGACATTAACTGAAAAAATCCATTGCGTCGTCAAAACACGTTACCGTCAGCAAGATATTCCTTGCACTGTCACCCCCATAAACGAAGATAAAATTGAAGTCCGTTTTGCTAACCCTGTCGCCGCAGTCACCCCCGGCCAATCAGCCGTTTTTTATCAGGGTGAAGTTTGTCTTGGCGGCGGCGTGATTGAACAACGTTTGCAGGAGTAATCGTGGCAAAGAATTATTACAATATCACACTGGCATTGGCGGGAATTTGCCAGTCAGGTCGTCTGGTACAGCAACTTGCTCATGAAAACCAGTGTGACGCCGATGCTGTCGCCACTATGGTCAATAGCATCCTGAACACTAACCCGACATCTGTTTTAGATGTGTTCGGCAATCATGAACGCAATCTGCGCACCGGGCTAAACGCATTGCTAGGGATGTTTAATAACTCTAACAACAATGGTATTTCCGCCGATCTCACCCGCTATATCTTGAGTCTAATCGCATTGGAGCGCCGACTAAATAAAAATCAGGCAGCTTTCGATGCGCTGGGTAATCGTATCAATTTGTTAGAGCGCCAGCAGGCACATTTTGAACCCATGTCTGAAGGGATGTTCAACGCGTTGGCCGGTATTTATGTCGATGTTATCAGCCCAATAGGCCCACGTATCCAAGTGACAGGTTCCCCGGATGTTCTGCGCAATCCACTTGTACAAGCGAAAGTCCGGGCTATTCTACTGGCTGGCGTCCGTTGCGCGGTCTTATGGCAACAAGTTGGCGGCGGTCGCCTGCAATTAATGTTTTCTCGTCAACGCCTGATCCAACAGGCGAAAGATATTCTTTCTCATTGTTAAATAAAATCCGGGAGTTGCTACCAATGGAATTGTCCTCACTGACTGCTGTTTCTCCGATCGATGGCCGTTACGGCGATAAAGTCAGCGCATTACGTACCATTTTCAGTGAGTTTGGCTTACTGAAATTCCGAGCGCAGGTTGAAGTACGTTGGCTGCAAAAACTGGCAGAATGTGCTGAAATTAAAGAAGTACCCGCTTTTGATACAGACGCAAACGCTTACCTGAATGAAATCATCACAAACTTCAATGAACAGGATGCAATGCGCATTAAAATTATCGAACGCACCACTAACCACGATGTCAAAGCAGTGGAATATTTTCTGAAAGAGAAAGTTGCACATGTTCCTGCATTACACAAAGTTTCTGAGTTTATTCACTTTGCCTGTACTTCTGAAGATATTAACAATCTAGCTTATGCGCTGATGCTACAAACAGCCCGTGAAGAAGTACTTTTACCACAATGGCGTCAGATAATTGATACCATCAAAAAAATGGCGAGTGAATATCGAGATTTACCACTGTTATCTCGCACTCACGGCCAACCGGCCACTCCTTCCACCGTTGGTAAAGAGTTTGCCAATGTCGCTCACCGGATGGAACGCCAGTATCGCCAACTGGAACAAGTCGAAATACTCGGTAAAATTAATGGCGCCGTAGGTAACTATAATGCCCATATAGCCGCTTACCCACAGGTTGATTGGCATCAGTTTAGTGAAACTTTTGTGACTTCACTCGGCATCAAATGGAATCCATACACGACTCAAATCGAACCCCATGATTATATTGCTGAGCTGTTCGATGTCATCGCTCGCTTCAACACGATTCTGATCGATTTTGACCGCGACATTTGGGGTTACATCGCACTTAACCATTTCAAACAGAAAACGGTTGCCGGTGAAATCGGTTCTTCCACTATGCCACACAAAGTCAATCCAATTGATTTTGAAAACTCAGAAGGCAATCTGGGGCTGGCAAATGCGGTATTTGGCCATCTGGCAAGCAAGTTACCAATTTCCCGCTGGCAACGTGATCTGACTGATTCAACCGTATTACGTAACCTTGGCGTTGGCCTGGGATATGCTCTGATCGCTTATCAATCTACGATGAAAGGCTTAAATAAGTTGGAAGTCAATGAGCGGCATCTGCTGGATGAGCTAGATCAAAACTGGGAAGTGCTTGCTGAACCTATCCAAACAGTGATGCGTCGCTATGGTATCGAAAAGCCTTATGAAAAACTCAAAGAACTTACCCGCGGTAAACGCGTCAATGCCGAGGGGATGAAAACCTTTATCGATGGACTGGATTTACCGGAAGAAGAGAAAACTCGCTTGAAAGCCATGACGCCAGCAAATTATATTGGCCGTGCAATTACACTGGTTGATGAATTGAAGTAATTGATATTCAACAGACGGATGAAACATCCGTCTGTTGCTATACCCTATGGATTTCAAGATGCATCGCGACGGCAAGGGAGCGAATCCCCGGGAGCATAGCAAACTATGTGACCGGGGTGAGTGAGTGCAGCCAACAAAGAGGCAGCTTGAAAGATGACGGGTATATTCTTATATAAACCAATCCCAAACACACTTTAAAGTTATATTCTCTATTTCGACTTAACGTCTTGCTGTTATAGATCCATGTATCTAACATGTTCAGCCAGAACCATTGCATTGAATTTTTTACCGGCAGTTTTGTCTATATAACAGTCCGAATGAATTGATTATTACAATACTGCCTGCTGGAGTTGAGAAGGATTATTCCATGCGGATATTGATCGTTGAAGACAACATGTTACTGCGTCACCATTTAACGGTACAGCTTCGTGATACCGGTCATCTAGTTGATGCCGCGGCAAACGCCAAAGAAGCCGATTACTATCTGGTCGAGAGCGAACCCGATATTGCCATTGTTGATCTTGGTTTGCCCGGAGAAGATGGCTTGAGTTTGATCCGTCGCTGGCGCCAAAAAGATGAAAAACTCCCCATTCTTGTTCTGACCGCCCGCGAAAGCTGGCAAGAAAAAGTCACGGTTCTTGATGCAGGAGCGGATGACTATGTTACCAAGCCTTTTCATCTTGAAGAAATTATTGCCCGTATGCAGGCGCTCCTACGCCGTAATAATGGGCTAGTTTCCCAGATCATTGAATTCCCACCTTTCAAAATTGATCTGTCACGCAAGGAATTAACAGTTTACGGGGAGAACGTCAAACTAACGGCGTTTGAATACCGAATCATTGAAATACTGATGTGTAATAGCGACAAAGTTGTCACTAAAGAGTCATTAATGCGCCAATTATATCCCGATGCTGAACTGCGCGAAGGCCACTCCATCGATGTTTTAATCGGCCGACTAAGGAAGAAAATATTAGATATCTGGCCCTATGAAGCTATCGTAACTGTCCGTGGCCAAGGCTATCGCTTTGATGTATAAAACTTTCATAGGTCAAAAAGTGCTTAAGCACAAAAAGCAGCCTTTCTCACTCCGTACCCGGTTTTTAATGGCAACTGCGGCGGTTATTCTCGCTCTTACCATGTCTTACGGTATTGTCGCCATTGTTGGTTATCTGGTTAGTTTTGATAAAACTGCTTATACACTGCTACGCAGTCAGAGTAACCTATTTTTCAGCCTTGCTCAGTGGAATAATAATAAGCTGGATATTTCAGTACCCCCTAATTTCACACTGAATAACCCATCATTGGTTCTGATTTATAACAACAAAGGCGCCATCCTCTGGCGTCAACGCCATATCCCAAAGGTCGAAAACTCTATTCCCAGTGAATGGTTAAAAGAAGACGGTTTATATGAACTGGATACTGACCTAAAAAGCAGCCGCGACTTGCTAAAAAACTCGGCTAACACGCAGGGGCAATTAGGTAAACTTGACGCACTTGACGAAAATGAAGATAACGAGCTAACCCACTCCGTTTCCGTCAACAAATATAGCGCGACAGCGCATTTGCCAGCATTAACTATTGTAGTCATTGATACCATTCCACAGGATTTACAAAAAGCGGTTCTGGTGTGGGAGTGGTTCGGTTATGTATTGATTGCCAATCTTATTCTGGTTATCCCATTAATCTGGTTGGCAGCACACTGGAGTTTACGGCCAATTAAATCGCTTATTCATCAGATCAGTTCGTTAGAAAAAGGTGAACGGGAAAAACTGGATGAGAATCCACCGACAGAGCTACGGGGGCTAGTGCGTAATCTTAATGTGTTGCTCAATAATGAACGCAACCGCTATACAAAATACCGGACAACGCTCGCTGATCTAACACACAGCTTGAAAACGCCACTGGCTGTTTTACAATCAACTCTCCGTTCTTTACGCGACAGCAAACAAATGACTATTCAACAGGCAGAACCTATCATGCTAGAGCAAATTGGCCGTATTTCTCAGCAGATAGGCTATTATCTACATCGAGCCAGTATGCGCAGTGAACACAGCGCCATTATGCGGAAAGTTTCTTCTGTTCCTGCTTTACTGGATAGCCTGTGCAGCGCTTTAACAAAAGTTTACCAGCGTAAAGGCGTCAGTCTCACGTTAGATGTCTCGCCGGAGATCACCTGGCTTGGTGAGAAAAACGACTTTATGGAAGTCATGGGGAATGTGTTGGAAAACGCCTGTAAATATTGCCTTAAATTTGTTGAGATCTCTGTGGCGATCGATCACGATTCGGTAATGATTATTGTCGATGACGATGGTCCAGGGGTGCCGCCTGAAAAACGGGCAATGATTTTCCAGCGAGGCCAACGTGTTGATACTTTAAGGCCCGGTCAAGGGCTAGGACTGTCAATTGCTTCTGAAATTATCGAACAATATAAAGGTGATATCAGTATCAGTGACAGCCCGCTTGGTGGCGCCAGAATTTGCGTTATATTCCGATGCCAGCAAATTAATGATGACGATTAGTTAAATATGCCAGTACCGTCTGATACTGGATTTAACTATTGGTTATAATACCCTGAAATTCACTTCACACTCAGGATGTCACTATGGACTATCAGTTGAACCTGGACTGGCAGGCATTTTTGCATAATCATTGGCAAAAACGGCCTTTACTGATTAAACAGGGCTTCCGTCAATTCATTGATCCCCTTACTCCCGATGAACTCGCGGGTCTGGCTATGGAAAATGAAGTTGACTGCCGCCTGGTCAGCCAGAAAAATGGCCGTTGGGATGTCTCTCATGGTCCATTTGAAAGTTACGATCATTTAGGTGAAAAAGAGTGGTCACTGCTGGTACAAGCGGTTAATCACTGGCATCATCCTTCCTCCGCATTAATGCAACCATTCCGCGTATTATCTGACTGGCGGATAGACGATCTGATGGTCTCCTTCTCCGTTCCCGGAGGTGGTGTTGGTCCGCATCTGGATCAATACGATGTGTTTATCATTCAAGGAATGGGTCGCCGTCGCTGGCGCATTGGGGAAAAGCTACCAATGGAACAGCGCTGCCCTCACCCCGATCTACTACAGGTCGATCCCTTTAATGCCATTATTGACGAAGAGATGGAGCCAGGCGATATTCTCTACATCCCACCTGGATTTCCGCATGAAGGTTATGCCATCGAAGAGTCACTAAATTATTCAGTTGGTTTCCGCGCCCCCAATTCCCGTGAGCTTTTCAGTAGCTTCGCCGATTATGTGCTGGCTAATGATTTAGGCAGCTATCGTTATAACGATCCTGATCTGACTTTCCGTGAAAATCCGGCACTGGTCCAGCCGCATGAACTCTCTGCGCTACACGCCATGATGAACGAGTTATTGGCACAACCTGACACTTTCCAGCAATGGTTTGGTGAATTCATCTCTCAGTCACGGCATGAACTTGATATTGCTCCACCAGAACCACCTTATGAAAGTGATGAAATTTATGAATTAATGAAACAAGGTGAAAATCTCCACCGCCTTAATGGACTACGAGTTATAAGGATTGGTGATCAGTGCTTTGTTAACGGTGAATTAATAGATACACCTCATATTAAAGCGGCTGATGTTCTTTGCCGCTATTATGAAATTAATGCCGAAATGCTTGGTGAAGCGATAGATGATGTTCGTTTTATCAGGTTGCTCACTGCATTGATTAATAGTGGTTACTGGTACTTTAATGATTGATACCTTACCTCAACAGGTTAATTTCAATAGAGTTATCAAAGATAATTAATTCTGTTTAACACCTGAGTTAGTGATTAACTCACTGCCTTTGAATCAGATCCTCTGATTCAAAGGCGATTTTTGGGATTTGTATATTAAAGAAAAGCACAAATGAATCATGCTGTTGTTATCACTCACAAGCGGAAGGCAAGACCTATTAATTTATCTCATATACCGAAAAACAACACAGCAAATTATCGACTTAGTTAATGCCGCACAACGACGAACTGATTTCCGATTTTTTAGACAACAATGCGGTTAATTCAGCAATACGCATGACAACACTGACAGCCTGTTCCATTCCTTCCAACGAAACAAATTCATGTTTACCATGATAATTATACCCTCCCATAAATATATTCGGGCAGGGCAGACCACGAAATGACAATTGCGCGCCATGAGTACCGCCACGAATAGGTTTAATCACGGGTTCAATATTACAATCCAGCATTGCCTGTTTAGCAATCTCAATAACATGCGGATATTTGATAACTTCATCATGCATATTGTAATAATTGTCATCGATAGTCAGTTCGATATAACAACCAGAATGCAACCCCTCACCGGCTTTTTCAGCAATTTTAATCATCTTCTTTTTACGCTCTTCGAAGTTATTCCGATCAAAATCACGAATGATATAGTGCATTTCAGCACGCTCAACCGTGCCTTTAATACGCTGCAAATGATAAAAGCCTTCATATCCATCGGTATGTTCCGGTGTTTCTTCCGATGGCAATGCCTGATGGATATGGATCGCCAGCGATAATGCATTGATCATGATATTTTTAGCATTACCAGAGTCGATATTATTGCCAACAATCTTAACGGTCACTACTGCTGCATTGAAATTCTCAAATGCCAGTTCACCTACACCACCACCATCTACGGTGTATGCCCATTCAGCATCAAATGAATTAATATCAAAATAGCTTGCTCCCTTACCTATCTCCTCATCAGGTGTAAACGCAATCCGAATATCACCATGTAAGATATTGCTATTTTTCAGACGAACCATTGCAGTAATGATTTCCGCAATACCCGCCTTATCATCGGCGCCAAGCAGCGTTTTACCATCGGTGGTAATTAATGTTTTCCCTAACATGTTATGCAAGATAGGAAACATAACCGGCGATAACACCTCATTACCCGTTCCCAGAGCAATCTCGCCGCCTCGGTAATTTTCCAGCATTTGTGGACTAACATTTTTCCCAGAGAAATCAGGTGAAGTATCAAGATGAGCAATAAAACCGATAGCAGGTACGGGCCAAGAGGTATTGGCAGGTAATGTCGCCATAACACAACCATGAGCATCCTGCGCCACATTGGAAAAACCTAATTCGATCAGCTCCTGTTTCAGCGCGTTAGCAAGTTCGAGCTGTCCATGACTACTGGGAATAGTCTTCGCTGACAGCTTTGACTGAGTATCAAAAGATATGTATTTAAAAAAACGCTCTAGTAATCTGTCCATTATTCTCTTCCCCCAGGGATTTTGTTACCTATTATGAGGAAGAGAAACACAATAATTATTGCGTCAAATCAGCTTTAAATTCTTTAATACTATCAATTAACCTTCTGGCATACTCATCTACTATCTTACTGGCTGGTCCATAGTGCTTTTCATCAAATAAACTTTCCACCTGACTCGGTTCTAAGTTCAGCTCTACCGTGTGCGCCCCTGCCAGTTTAGCTTCATGTACAAACCCAGCCGCAGGATAAACATGACCAGAGGTGCCGATAGCGATAAAAATATCCGCCTGGGCCAGTGCGGAATAGATCTGCTCCATCTCCAAAGGCATTTCACCAAACCAAACAATATGTGGACGCAATGGCGAGGGGAACTGACAGCAATGACAGCGTTCATTTGTCGTCAAATTATCTGTCCACTCAAACACTTGCCCGGATTGGCAACAACGAATTTTGAGCAATTCACCATGCATATGCACCGTGCGATAACTACCCGCCCGTTCATGAAGATTATCGATATTCTGAGTAATCAATAAAAAATTATCGCCAAGCTCACGCTCCAGCGCGGCTAAAGCATAATGCGCTGCGTTCGGTTTTATTTCTGATTGCTGAAGTTGATGACGCCGAGCATTATAAAATGCCTGCACCAATTCTGGATCTTTCTGAAAACCCTCAGGTGTAGCAACATCTTCCACCCGATGCTCTTCCCACAACCCATCAGAAGAGCGGAAAGTCCGAATACCCGATTCGGCCGAAATACCGGCCCCCGTCAATACCACGATGTAAGGTTTTTTCATATTAAGCGCCAATCGATTATCTCTATAAAAAATCCGACTACGAAATCTCTGCTGTCTCACACGCTTAACTTTACGAAGCCGGCCAAGCCGACTAAGTCGACGACGAACTCGCATACTGACTTCCTTTAAGATTTCTTAAATGCTGCTTAGGTTTCTGTTTTTCACACCATAACGTTTTGATTAGCTCGTGCCAATAACAGATTAATTATTTCCCACTTAAAATTCGGGCCGGATCAAGTCTACTTGCCCGTCGCGCCGGATACCAACTGGCCAATAAACTCAGAATCAGAGCCGTCGCCAGAACATACAGAACATCCATGCCATGTAACTCAGATGGCAGGAAATCAATGAAATAAACATCGCCAGAAAGAAATTGATGCCCGATCAACTTTTCCAACCCATGAATCAGCGCTGTCAGATTCAGTGATGTCAACACACCGGCTACAACACCGGCAATACTGCCTGTCATACCCGTCAGTAACCCATACCAGAGAAAAACTGCTCTAATTTGCCTATCTTTAGCGCCAAGAGTTCTCAGGATAGCAATATCACTACTTTTATCTTTTACCGCCATAATCAAGGTAGAAACGATATTAAAACACGCTACGCCAATCACCAGAATCATCGCCAGATACATAATGCTACGTACCATCTGAATATCATGGTACATATAGCCATAACTTCTCATCCAACTGCTGATATAGACATACTCTTGTGATGCTTCCCCGGCAGACCTTACCCGCTGATCAGCGACAAATACATCATCAACCTTGAGCGCAATGCCCGTGATTCCCTGTCCATAATCCAAATATTGTTGAGCATCAGCCAAAGGAATCAGAGCCAGACTATGATCAAGCAAGCCGCTCAATTGAAAAATCCCGCTAACCTGTAAACGAATTCGTTTCGGTTGCAACAATTTCATCTCAGGATCATTGTTCGGGATCATAACAGTCAGCCAATCACCCTGTTTAACCTTCAAGGCGTTAGCAACCCCCTGCCCCAGAATGACCTGTTGATGACCAGCCTGAAAATTTTGCCAGGCATTATCTTGTACAAACTGCGGCAATGAGCTGACCTGAGATTCAGTGGCTAAATCAACGCCTCTCACCTGAACAGCATGTAAGCTGGCGCCTTTTTCCATCAAGCCAGTGAAAGTAATATAAGGTGAAGCAGCAACCACGCCAGTTGTGTTTTTTACCCGTTCCAATGCAGGTTGCCACTGTTCAAAAGGCTGATGAACCGTATAGATTTCACCATGAGGAACAACAGAGAGGATGCGGTTTCTCAATTCTCGTTCAAAACCATTCATGGCACTCAGACCAATAATGAGAACAGCGACACCAAGCATAATCCCTAGCGTAGAAATCACAGAAATCAGAGATACCATACCGCCACGGCGACGCCCGCGACTAAATCGCAAAGCAGTGACCAAAGAGAGAGGCAAATTCGCCATTACAACGCCCCCGCCAGGGTCAATTTATCCTGTAAATAGCCATCACGCATCTCCACCTGACGATTTAATCTGCCGGCGAGATTCAAATCATGGGTGACGACCAGAAATGCCGTGCCTTGCTGCCGGTTAAGCTCGCCCAGTAATGCAAAGATGCTATCTGCATTACGTAAATCGAGATTACCGGTAGGTTCATCCGCTAAAACTAAAGACGGCTCATTAACCAATGCTCTGGCAATTGCCACACGCTGGCGTTCACCTCCGGATAATTCCGATGGACGATGATTAGCTCGCTTCTCCAGACCAACGGCCGCCAGCATTTCTAATGCTTTCTTCTGCGCCTGACTACGGTTTTTACCGCCGATCAACAACGGCATAGCGATATTCTCTATCGCATTAAAATCTGGCAACAGATGGTGAAATTGATAAATAAAGCCCAATTCATGATTACGCAGTTCCGCCCTGGCGCCGGAGGACATTTTATTCAAAGAGCGCCCTTTAAAAAGGACTTCACCAGAAGTCGGCGTATCCAACCCACCGAGTAAATGCAGAAGCGTACTCTTACCTGAACCGGAACTTCCCACAACCGCCATCATTTCACTCTGATTGACAGCAAAAGTGACATCTTTCAGCACTTCGGTCAGTACTTGCCCTTCCTGATATTTTTTACACAGATTATTACACAACAATAGTGGTTGATTATTCATAACGCAAAGCCTCAGCAGGTTGGACGGCAGCAGCACGCCAGGAAGGATATAACGTAGACAATAGGGCGATCGCCATCGCTGAAATTGCGATTGTAACAACCTGTAGCGGTTCAATGGCAACAGGCAGTTCAACCCCTGAGGTCAACAAACCAATAAGCGGCATTAAGTTATTAAGCTGACTGGAAAGCAGAACACCAAGCCCAGTTCCCAGTAAAGCGCCAATAATCCCGGCTCCCGCGCCCTGGATCATAAAAATCGCCATCACCTGACGTCGTACCAGCCCCTGTGTTTGCAAAATCGCCACTTCTCCCTGTTTTTCCATTACCAGTAAACCAAGCGAAGTAATGATATTGAACGCAGCCACAGCAATAATCAGGCTTAACAATAAGCCCATCATGTTTTTTTCCATCCTGACCGCTTGGAAAAACTCACCTTTACGTTCGCGCCAATCTTTCCACAACAATCCCTCAGGCAGGGTTTGTAAGCTCAAACTATCTACAGCCAATGGTTCTGAGAGATAGAGACGCCAACCAGTAATGTGACCTTGCGGATAGCGCATCAGACGGGCTGCATCTTGCTGGTTAACCAGAATCTGTGTGCCATCGACTTCGCTATTAGATGCAAAAGTACCAATAACAGTAAATAGACGCTGACTAGGAATACGTCCCATTGGCGTCAACTGACTTGCACCTGGCACCATCAGACGAATGCGATCACCACGTTTTACGCCAAGCTCCCCAGCTATTCTTTCGCCCAAAATAGCATTGTAGCTACCGGGTTCAAGTTGATGACGATAAGCGCCGTTTAAATATTCAGCCAGCGGCTCATATTCATCAGAAGTGATGCCCAACATCACGCCGACGCCAACATTCCGGGCGCTTTGCAATACCACATCCCCCGTCACCAATGGGGTAATCCTGTTAACCTGCTTTAGATCCGCAAGTTCACTGGCAGGATGCGCTTTTGGGTCTAGCGAGCCGTTTACCGACGTCACAACCGCCTGTGGCATAAAACCGAGAATGCTGGTTTCCAATGAACGCTCAAAACCGTTCATCACAGACAATACTGTAATTAGTGCAGCAACACCGAGAGTAATGCCAATTGCTGATAGCCATGAGACAAACCGACCAAATTTGTCAGCCGCCCGGCCACGCATATACCGTAAACCTATAAATAATGAGACAGATTGAAACATGAAATCTGTTACGCCCCTGTTGCCAAAGCAAAGTGTTCGGGGATAATAAAGGGTAGTTATATTTTATGGAACCACCAACACCCAGATTCTGTGGTTTTTTTATTTTCTCTCAACCAGCCTGCGTGTTTACTTGAAGACCATATATGCGTCGAAAGCCCGTTGGGAATGGACTGAATCATAGAGAACACATTTACGCTTATGTCCTCAAAATATCGTTATGAACTTCCTGAACGCCGCGGTAATAACCGTCAATTAGGTCGACTTATTGGCGCCGCTTGCGCTGTAGAATGTGCTGAAATTATCGAGCGCCATCAAGGGCCTGTTGTACTGATAACCAAAGACATGCAAAACGCCTTGCGTCTGCATGATGAAATCCATCAGTTTACCGATTGCCCGGTTGATCTTCTTTCCGATTGGGAAACACTGCCGTATGACAGCTTTTCTCCCCATCAGGAAATCATTTCCAACCGCCTGTCTACACTTTACCGTCTGCCGACGATGACCAAAGGTGTTTTAATCCTGCCGATAAATACCTTAATGCAACGGGTTTGCCCGCATGAGTACCTTAACGGACATGCATTGGTTATGCATAAAGGTCAGAGACTCTCGCGGGACAAACTTCGTGCTGAATTAGAACAGGCTGGCTACCGTAGTGTCGAACAAGTTCTTGAGCATGGCGAATTTGCTACTCGTGGCGCACTACTTGATCTCTTTCCTATGGGAAGTGAGCATCCTTATCGTATTGATTTTTTCGATGATGAAATCGATAGCTTACGCATTTTCGATGTTGACAGCCAACGCACGCTAACTGAGGTTAAGCAAATCAACCTACTGCCTGCTCATGAATTCCCAACAGATAAAGAGACGATTGAACTGTTTCGCAGCCAATGGCGGGAACGTTTCGAAGTCCGTCGTGACAGTGAGCATATTTATCAGCAAGTCAGCAAAGGTACGCTACCGGCAGGGATAGAATACTGGCAACCGTTGTTTTTCAGCCAACCTCTGCCTGCATTGTTTGATTACCTGCCTGATAACACCCTGATTCTTAGCCAAGAAATCAACAATGCCGCTGAACGTTTCTGGCAAGATATTCAACAGCGCTTCGAGAGCCGTAAAATTGATCCAATGCGCCCTCTCCTATCTCCAGAAGAGCTTTGGCTCCCGGCGGATAAATTATTTTCAGCGCTAAAAAACTGGCCCCGCATTCAACTTAAAGCGGAAGAATTGAGTAAAAAAACGAGCCACGTAAACCTTGATTATCAATTACTGCCCGATCTCTCCGTTGTTGCACAAAATAAGGCGCCGCTGGATAAACTTCGCCGTTTCCTGGAACAATTCAGTGGCCGCGTAATTTTCTCCGTCGAAAGCGAAGGACGAAAAGAAGCATTACAGGAATTATTGTCACGAATAAAGATTAAACCAATTAAAATCAATAGATTAAATCAGGCGCAACAACCCGGCCACTTTTTGATGATTGGTGCCGCTGAACATGGTTTTATCGATACAAAGAATGAATTTGCTCTAATCTGTGAAAGCGACATGCTCGGTGAGCGTATTGTTCGCCGCCGTCAAGATACCCGCCGCACGATTAATACCGATACCCTGATCCGTAACCTTGCAGAATTACACCCCAATCAGCCGGTAGTCCATTTGGAGCATGGCGTTGGCCGCTACCAAGGATTAACTACGCTAGAAGCAGGGGGCATCAAAGCTGAATATCTGATCCTAAGTTATGCCGGCGACGACAAACTCTACGTTCCGGTATCTTCCCTGCATCTAATCAGCCGCTACGCGGGTGGCGCTGATGAAAATGCCCCATTACACAAATTGGGCGGAGAAGCATGGAGCAAAGCCCGCCAGAAAGCAGCCGAAAAAGTGCGCGATGTGGCCGCGGAACTACTTGATATTTACGCTCACCGCGCCGTAAAACCCGGATTTGCTTTTAAACATGATTGGGAACAATACCAACTATTCTGTCAGAGCTTTCCATTCGAAACGACCCCAGATCAGGAACAGGCGATTAACGCCGTTCTGAATGATATGTGTCAACCCGTAGCGATGGATCGCTTAATTTGCGGTGATGTAGGATTTGGCAAAACCGAAGTTGCAATGCGCTCCGCATTTCTGGCGGTCCATAATGACAAGCAAGTGGCGGTCTTGGTTCCGACAACACTACTGGCTCAACAGCATTTTGACAATTTCCGCGACCGCTTTGCTAATTGGCCTGTACGTATCGAGATGATATCCCGCTTCCGCAGCGCCAAAGAACAGCAACAAGTTGTTGAAATGGCAGCCGAAGGTAAAGTCGATATTATTATTGGCACGCATAAACTGCTACAAAGCGACCTGCGTTGGAAAGACCTTGGCTTGTTAATTGTCGATGAAGAACATCGGTTTGGTGTTCGCCACAAAGAGCAGATCAAAGCCATGCGTGCCGACGTCGATATTCTAACCCTCACCGCAACCCCAATTCCCCGGACGCTCAATATGGCAATGAGTAGTATGCGGGATCTCTCAATTATTTCGACCCCGCCAGCCCGCCGTCTGGCAGTTAAAACCTTCGTGCGCGAGTATGACAGTCTGGTTGTGCGAGAAGCCATACTGCGTGAAGTTTTGCGCGGAGGCCAAGTCTACTATCTCTATAACGATGTTGAAAATATTGAGAAAGCGAAACTGCGTCTCGAAGAGTTAGTACCAGAAGCACGGTTCGCAATTGGTCATGGGCAGATGCGTGAACGGGATTTGGAACGAGTGATGACTGATTTCCATCATCAACGATTTAATGTTCTGATTTGCACCACAATTATTGAGACAGGCATCGATATTCCAAGCGCCAATACCATCATTATCGAACGTGCTGACCATTTCGGCCTGGCCCAATTGCATCAATTACGTGGACGCGTCGGACGCTCCCACCATCAGGCTTATGCTTACCTACTGACACCACATCCGAAAGCAATGACAACCGATGCGCACAAACGTCTGGAAGCCATCGCCTCCCTTGAAGATTTAGGCGCAGGCTTTGCATTGGCAACTCACGACCTTGAAATCCGTGGAGCCGGCGAACTCTTGGGCGAAGAACAGAGTGGTCAGATGACAACCATCGGCTTCACTCTCTACATGGAGATGTTGGAAAGTGCTGTCGATGCATTAAAAGCAGGCCGCAAACCTTCACTTGAAGACTTGACCAATAGCCAAACTGACGTTGAATTGCGGATGCCTATTTTGTTACCCGATGATTATATTCCCGATGTCAATATGCGTTTGTCTTTTTATAAACGTATCGCCAGCGCCAAGGACGAATCAGAATTAGCAGAACTGAAGGTTGAATTGATAGACCGATTCGGCACATTACCTAATCCGGGGCGCCATTTATTACAATCAGCGGCCATTCGCTTGTCAGCTCAGAAGCTAGGTATTAAACGAATAGAAGCCCATGAAAAAGGAGGATTCATCGAGTTTAGTGAGAAACATAAAGTCGATCCAACTTACCTTATCGGCCTATTACAGAAACAACCCGAAATCTACCGGTTGGATGGCCCCGCTAAACTGAAATTCATCACCGATCTGAACGAAAGAATGACACGTCTGGAATTTATTCAGCAATTACTTGATACGTTTGAACATCATCAAATCTATTCTTAAACCACTGTTAACTTCCCCTATGATTGATTACCAGTCTGTGGGGAAGTACTGCAATTTAATTCACATTGCATAACTACTTTTTTCTACGTAACCCCGCCAAAATCGAGACCAATATTCATTTGTACTATTGAATAATTATGCTGTGATTTATTCATCAATATTTATTCTAAGATAACATTCATATGATATGAATATGAAATGAAGATTACTAATCTGATTGGATTATAGGACAATTTTATTTACGAAAGATAATAACTAGATATAGTCATAATAATGGTCTTTATGATCAACCTCATGCAGTAATTTACTTTAATGATATCTTCCCCCATTTAATTCATAATTTTTCCTTATGGGAAAATCACATCATATAATTATTAACAATATATTAATAGCGAAAAAATGCCTTATTTACCTTATTCAGAATCAATTTCAGAAAAAAATGACCAATATAAAATTAGCCTCAATCTCATTTCACATCGCTCATTTAACTTTAACTAGTGTCTAATTACAGTGGTCACACCAGTTAACAAATGTTTTAATAACCCTATTAAACGGTGCCTTAATGTAACAATCAATCAAATATATTGACTAATTATATAAATCATATTCAAACATACTGTTTATTATTAAATAGATTATTAGATATTCTTAAATATTATATTATCTTTTAATTGCATTATCTTACACTTCGCCTATACCAATTAGTTGAACCGCTATTTATCTATTTTTAAAATAGATATACTTGCAACAAATATATGAGAAATCGTAATTATGCAAATTACCACCGCTAATAATATTACTTCCGAGAATGTTTCCACTAATAATATTTCTATGCAGATTCTGCGTGAGTTGTTGCAATATCGCAGACGCCTTACTGACTCAGGGAGGGATTCGGCTAAAGAAGAAGAGATTGTTAAAACTGTACAATTGCCCAGAATTGAACAATTTATCAAGAACAAAAAACCTATAGAATTTATTTTACCAGCATTCCCAACAAAATCACCAAACAGAAATAAAGTGCTTGGTACTGCTCCAGATATGGCAGAACGTCTATCTTTAATTTTTCTTAATTCTCTTTGCCAGCGTATCCAGCTTTATTATCCGCCTGGCGCCCGCATTATTATTTGCTCTGATGGGCATGTTTTCGGTGATCTCATCCACGTCAATGATACAGTTATCAGCCAATATCATGAAGATATTAAACAATTACTTCATGAAGTGGGTGCTATCAATTTAAGTACATTTAACCTTAATGACGATAAGGAACTTTGCGAACATAGTGATGATTTCAATTTACAGAGACATCTGTTAGTCAAACATTATGCCCGCCCGGAAGAGTCTATCAAAGACGAACTGTTGCAAAATAGTGATGGATTACAATTATACCGTGCGGTCACCCGCTTCTTATATGAAGACAGCTTATTACCCGGCTATACCGGATCAAACAATGCCCTACAAAAAGATGCCAAACAAAGGGCCGTCGGTGTTATTCAACGAAGTTGGGCATGGGGAAGTTTATTGGATACTCATTTTCCAAACGCCATACGTTTATCTATTCATCCTCAGCCAGCAAGTAGTATTAAACTTGGTATTCATATGATGCCAACCCGGGATGATTGGTTAACCCCTTGGCACGGTGTCGCAGCCAATGTAAATGGACAATTCATACTTATGAAACACAAAGAAGTCCAGATGATGGGTGGAAAGCTAGTTAATATTCATGGAAAACCCAGTCACTATGTAATTTAACGTAAAATGGTAATTTAACGTAATATGGTGATTTAAAGAGAAATTATAATTTAAAGGAAAATAGCGATGACAGAATTAAATAACTTCCAGACAGAAGAGATAACCCCATTTGGTTTAAAAATTACTCCTCAATATTCCGATCAACATATTGATACATTATCAGTAGAACAACTGAAAGAACTGACTAGAAAACACAATCTGCTTATATTACGTGGTTTCAAATCTGACTTATCTGACCACAAAAAATATGAAGAATATGCCCATAATTGGGGAGAAATAATGATGTGGCCGTTTGGTGCTATTTTAGATGTTCGTGAACATCAAGATGCTACCGATCACGTTTTTGATAACAGCTATATGCCATTGCACTGGGACGGCATGTATAAACCGACCATTCCTGAATTTATTATGTTCCATTGCGCCCACGCACCTGAAAGTGACCAAGGGGGCAGAACAACCTTTGTCAATACTCGTCGTGTTGTTGCTAATGCTACTCAACAGCAACTAGAACAATGGAAAGATATATCTATTACTTACCGCATTAATAAGGTCACTCATTATGGTGGAGAAGTTCATTCTCCTCTACTGGAAGAGCACCCGGACGGAAACGGATACGTTATCAGATATAATGAACCAGCAATAGATGGAGAAAAATTCCTGAATAAGCATGCTATTGAATACCATAACATCAGCCCTGATCAAGTAGCGGAATTTCAGCAAGATTTCATCAAAACACTCTATGATAAACGCCATTTATATGCTCATACATGGAAAAAAGGCGATCTGGTGATTGTGGATAACTTCTCTCTGCTACATGGACGTGAAGGATTTACCTCCAAATCAGAACGGCATTTACAGAGAATCCATATTCAATCCAATCCAGTATTTAATAATCAAGCGTTAAGATCATAGTATTCTTATACGATAAAGAACTAGAAAGATTATTTGATTCCCATTGTAATATATTGGGAGTCAAATGATCTATCTTTATGAAAAATTTAATTTATTAGTCGAATCCACCGTTTTCTTGAGCAAAATTAAAATCTTTTGAATTATCTCCTTCGCCAGCCTTGATAATCTCAGTATAACATTTACACGTTTATTTTGATTGTAAAAAAACAATTATCAACCAAAATCATTTTGCCATTATAGTCGTTATTAATAGCTGAAATATAAATTCTCTTGACCATAACACTGTTACCCTTTTTCGCTGCACGCTTACGCATCAAGTATAAATTAAATGGTCTGAGTCCAGTAAAATACAGGACTCGGACCTTAATGA
This sequence comes from Photorhabdus hainanensis, assembly GCF_018448965.1. Lineage (NCBI taxonomy): Bacteria > Pseudomonadati > Pseudomonadota > Gammaproteobacteria > Enterobacterales > Morganellaceae > Photorhabdus > Photorhabdus hainanensis. The sequence continues at coordinate 40,253 of NZ_RCWD01000038.1, forward strand.
GAGCGTGATTTGAATTGTCTGATTTTGGGTAGCAATTCACAAGGCCGAGGTAGTTTTAGCTGTCATATTTTTCAAACAAATATTAATTATAAAAAATTCACCTACTCCCACTGAATATTGTTTATAAAATAGTTTAATTTTAACCATTATTTAATAAATGTCCTTTTAACTCGAATAGATATAATAAAGTAAGGCACCCATACACATGCATAAAACACAGTTCTAAAAAGCAAGAAAAGATGATTATAATCCAATTTTATTTCATATCCATAATGAGCCAACGTTAAATCGGTGATGACAAATAATGAGGTAAAAACTAACAGGATAATGTAAAACAAAGGTGTTTTCTTCTTTTTTCTAAAGAAGAGAATAGATGTATAAAGTGCAATTCCAAAAATAATTGTAAAACAGATAAACTCAAATCCTATAAGGATACGTAATTCACCCAGAGAATCATAACTAGAGTTTAAGATTGTCATTGTTTTATATGAACTAAATAAAGAGCTAAATATTGCAAAGATAAGATTTATTGCAGGTAAATAGAGAAACCCGCCAATGCCACTTAATTCTTTCTCTTCACATGCTGCACAAAAGTCTGATTCATGTAATGCTGGACTTTCACATTTAATACACTTCATAAAATTTCTCCAAATAGTAATTTCAATCCAAAGATTGATTGTTAATTTACGTTAAATCATACAGGTGATAGTATATAAACTAATAACTTGTCAGTCCGATAAATACTCCTATTTTTAATGTAGTTATTTACATCTCCAAGTGAAAAAAATATTTCACCTTGGCTTTTCCCTGAATTTTTCCTATTAATGCGCTGTAATCACTTTGTAATACCCGCAGTTCTTTGGCAACGGCAACACATTGCTCTGCACCAGTACAGCTTGTTATTCATGCCTGAACCTTATCGTATTCCTGACGATATTTATCCCTGACAACAGAACAGCGGTTGATATCACCCTGACAATTAACCAGTTCCTCACTCCTTGAACGATTCTGGTCAACGCTTAGATGATTATTGTCTACCTTATTTTACAACATCTCGTGATAAGAATAGGCCAGTATGAGGATCGAAAAATATTCTTCTTCCATAAAAATCAACAACAAAATATTGCCCTTCAACAACGTTCAATCCTTCATATGGGTAACTGATTTGACCTTCTTTTTGTAAATCTGAAGGCTCTATTTGCCAAAGAAATTCTCCATTATTTGTGTAAGAAAATAGATTATTTAGTCCGTCATCTCCTATAGGAATATCAGTTAAGACAAGAACAGAACCATTATCGATTTCTATCGCCTTAATAATCTTTTGATTAAATATAATTAAGTGCCCATTAATATTAATCTTGTTATCGTTTACTAAGATAGCCATTTTATATCCTATTTTTTCTGAATAGCCCGTTCATTAATGAATGTACCTGTTCTTTGCCCCATAAGATCAAACTGGGTTCCTCCACCTTTATAGCCAAACAGACTATTTGCAGAACCTACTCTCATCTTAGTACCTGCTTTAATTTCAACATCCGCAACGTATTTTGGCTCATATGGCAAAGCAAATTTTTCTTGAATTTGTTTACTACTTAATCCCTTTATATCTTCGGCTCTCATCATCCATCCCCCTCTCATTTGTGAATTAGTACCGTCATAGACTCTAACAAATTTCGTGTTAGCTGCTAATTCAAATTCCTTTACTGTAGTTCCTGGAGTATATGGAGGTTGTTCATATCCTTGATTTTTCCACCAATTATTTACTTCTGCTGATGTTACTTCTTTAATGGGCTTTTCAGGGAGTCGTCCAGAAGTACCTTTGCCCTCATTTATAGATGAAATCGTCGTCTTATTTCCAGTAATACTCTTATCAGTCAGAGAACTTCCTTTCCCCTCAATCACTTCGGTTGACCGATACTTACTTAAAGACAGATATGCCTTTGCTGCCGCAAACTGTATCAGCTTCGCTTCACTGGTAGGTATCCCTCCGACAACAATTTCCGCCGCCTTTTGCGGTGTCATCTGCTCATTTGATAACACGACATCCAACGGAACACCAAAGAAGTTACCCCACGCAATAATCAGACCTTTTGCAGGATCTTGACCATCAGGGACTTGCCCTTTCAGGTAGTGAGTTAAGGCTGCGTTGATTTCTTCGGGTGTTGCCCCAGATTGGGTCATTTTTTGAGCCAGTGAACCCGCGCCTTCAAAATGTTTAGCGCCTTCGGAACCAAATAAACTTCCCATGCTAAGGGCATTATTATCCGCAACAACGCATTCCATTGCGAAGTTGACCGCCGGACACCGATTTTCCCTGTGCACTCAGTCAGTTACAATCAATTTTTCCCGGTACGGTTTGATGCCCGGCCCATAACGCCCCGACGCGACTTTTTAGCCTGTAAGCCACTTTTCCCAGACGTAATGAACCCCCCTTTTAAATGTCGGATGATTGTCTAACATTTGGGGTAGTTCATTTTGGCCGGGATTTATGTTTCTAACATCAATAATTAGATAATTTTTTAATTACAGAGCTTACAGTACCAGATGGTAATAATGTTTCATTTATTGTTTTTCCATCATCATTACTCCATACAAAACGATCATTATGGCTCGTTTTCATGAAGTAAACATAACATCCATTATCTCCCATTGGTGTACATGTCATATCGAACAGCCCCTCAATGAGATTTTCTCCATCCCCTGTGAAATAACTCTCAGCATTTCTATACAGGCTAACTGGTTCAATGTTGACATCATTACATACCAATTCATCTATTTTCATATTTGAATAAAAACTGAAGGTTGTTTTCAGCTCAAAAACATCCAAAAGATCAAATATTTTATGTCCATCCAAATAGAAAAAGAAAATGCCATTTTTCCAAAAACCATCAGATGAGTTCCATGATTCAACAGCATCGAACTGAAGAGAAAAATAAAACGGATCGCCATAAATCATTTCAACCTAACTCCCAATTTCTTTTGAATGTCGCTTGGCACCTGTTTACTTGTTAACTGGTTTTTTATATCTCCAGAACTGCCATTCCAGTGATATTCCCCATTGGTACCTTCGAACCTATGAATATTACCTTTTTCATCCTTAGCGAATCTAACTTCTTTATTACCATAATTTTTGGAGCTTGGAATTGAGTTTTCAAAAAGTTTCAATGAGTTTTTTGGTTCTATTCCCGCATTACGGCGATTTCCATCACCACCAAGAGTATGTTTAGGATTGGATTTATACACTAACCCATTATTTGCTGTCACTGGATTAGGTACTGGTACAGCACTTCCCTTTATTCCTTTTGCTCCAGCCTTACTGATCCCTCCGGCCACCCCCGCAGACGCCGCAATTCCCGTCTGCCCCATAATCTTCACGATTTCCTGGGTGGTTTCTTCTGAACCGCCGGTGACTTGGGCACGATGGAGCACCAAATTCCGTGATGCGTCAATATTTGACATGGCACCGCGTAAATCTGCCCATTCCCGCACTTCTGCTGGAGTGAGGGAATCCAGCCCCTGCATTCTGGCTTTTTCCTGAATTTCACTCATCCGGGCACTGTAGTCACCTTGCAATGCCCGCAACTCTTTGGCAACAGCAACGCACTGGTCAGCGCCTGAACAAGTTGCTATCCGTTCCTGAACCTTGTCATACTCCTGCCGATATTTATCCCTAACGGCAGAGCGGCAACTGCTATCACCCTGACAATTAACCAGTTCCTCACTGCGTGATTGATTCTTCTCCACACTGAGGTGGTTATTGTCCACAACAACTCTCTCTGTCACGGAATCCGGCAGAGAACCTGCTTTTTTACTGTCCTTTCCGTCAGTTACAGCCGTTTTTTGCTGTGGCGTTTTCGATACCGCAACTTTTTCCCTCGACGCGCCTTTCCAACCAGGAACATGCTACCGCTATACCGTGACCTGCGATCTGTACATCCGCATCATAGCAGCAACAGCTTCTTCTACAATTACCGCTTGGATTTAGTGATTGCATAAAGAGGTAACACTAAACTAAAGCAGTTGATTACCCGGCTGGTAGATAGCAAGTAACGATTAAAGAAAAATCCCAGCCGCGAGGATTGGGATTTTACTCATTCAATCAATAGCTATTGCTGTATATCGTTCTATTAAACATACATCTTTCACATCACATTCTGGATAAATCCATTTAGACCAATTTTTAATAACCCATTCCGTATTTAGCCCATGCCCTTCATCCGAAATACTTTCAATGGGTAATTTCACTAAAAATAGGCCAGCCTTATATCCAGAGGAGATAATTAGTCCATATGGGCGTTCATCATCCTGAGTTTCAAAAACCATAAAATCAACTTGTTCTTCATAGGGCCATGCTGCCGGCAACCTGAATACGGTTCCTCTGGATATATATTTTTCTATACGATCGATGAGTTTCATTATTTTACCTTCAAATTATGACTGCCGGATGTATCAGCCGATTTTCTCATTTGCATAGAGAAGTCAACTTCACCTAAGTGCTTACCTTTTGGAGAAACAACTTCAAATCGGCCATGCTGTGTATCAAGAGCATACAAATTTCCATCTTTACCCTTGTACACATCTCGTCCACCGTTCATTTGGGTCAATTTGCTATCTTTAACCATACCTTGCTCGACAATAACTTTTGCAGCAGTTTGTTTTACGATAGCAACACGTTCTCCAGAAGGAAGTCCCACTAAACTTTTTTCGAAACTGCCTACGCTTTGTCCCGTCGCAATTTTTGCGCTGGAATTAATGGGTGGAAGTCTATTACCAGCCTTACTAATCCCACCAAACGCCGACGCCGCTGCACTCGCTACAATACCCGCTTGTACCTCATCCAGACCGTATTCCTTCTGGAGAGCCTCAGAGACTTTGTTTGTAGCAACAACGCCTTCTGCTTGCATTTGCTGCGCAAAGGTCGCAGTCAGATCGTAGACCATTTTGATCGGGATATCTTCACCCAAGGCACGATCTATCGCCTGTTTCACTGTCAGACTATCGGTCAGCACATCACCGTACTTCTGCTGGCAGCTCGCCGGGTTAGCGGCACAGTCACTTATTAGCTGTTTCTGTTGTGCGGTACTCAACTCCTCATATTTTTTAATGATACCTCCACAGTCACCGCCGCCAGCCTGGCAGGACTTCATTTCCGTAGACCAGTCATCTATCTGCTCACTGCTCAGATAGTTATTCTCAGCAACAACGCATTCCATTGCGAAGTTGATTACCGAACTCCGATTTCCCCAATGCCCTCAGTCAGTTACAATCCGTTTTTTCCCGTGCGGTTTGGTCGCCGAACCCAAAACTTCCTGACGCGACTTTTCAGCCCGATAAGCCATTTTGTCCGGCATAATGAACTTCACCTTTAGAGCTAGATGGTTGCCCAACATTTTGGGGTATAGTTCACAACGGCTAGGATTTCTACTTTACTTGTTAGGATAGTTATAATGCTCAGGCACCTGATAATTTTCTGGTATATTCGGCCACTCTGAATTTTTTAAGAAAGTATCAGAATCATCTTTTATATCCTCAAAAAAACCGGACAATCTCATTGAATGCACTCTAATGTAAACTAATGCGGCTTGCATGGTAATTTTATCATCAATAAGCTGTGCTTTTTGTAATAAACAAATTGCCTCTTTTAGCCTATGCATATCCAGCAAATACATTTCATTTAAATCACTTTCATAATCAATCAATAAGTTATCAGTGACATTACTTTCAGAGATTTCTTTCGAAAGTTGATGATAACTATCATTTAACATTTCAAAGAAAAGATCTTTAATCATTTTGGGAGTCTCCTTCCTTCAGCTGCTGCTGCCTTAGTTTTATCTAAATTAATCGAACCATCCAAATTCAACACATGAATAAAGTTTCCTCTCTTATCAAAAACTTCCAAGTGGTTCTTATGACGGCCATCTAAATAGAATTGATCGCCTGTACGGATATTATCACTTATATCATTTGATGCTTTGTAGACACTCTGTCCTTGGTAAATCTTACTAGTTTTTTGTGAGTTTCCTTTCGCTTGGTTACCAAATCCTTTCTGTTTAAAGAACTCATTCATATTCCCTACAGCCCCCTGATTCGGTTGATATGGTTGTTTGCCTTTTCCGACATCCCCGCGGCCTTTTGCTCCAGCTTTACTGATCCCTCCGGCCACTCCCGCAGACGCCGCAATTCCCGTCTGCCCCATAATCTTCACGATTTCCTGGGTGGTTTCTTCTGAACCGCCGGTGACTTGGGCACGATGGAGCACCAAATTCCGTGATGCGTCAATATTTGACATCGCACCGCGTAAATCAGCCCATTCCCGCACTTCTGCCGGCGTGAGGGAATCCAGCCCCTGCATTCTGGCTTTTTCCTGAATTTCGCCTATCCGGGCACTGTAGTCACCTTGCAATGCCCGCAGCTCTTTGGCAACGGCAACGCACTGGTCAGCGCCTGAACACGTTGCTATCCGCTCCTGAACTTTGTCATATTCCTGCCGATATTTATCCCTGACAGTCGCACGACAACTGGTATCACCCTGACAATTAACCAGTTCCTCACTGCGTGATTGATTCTTCTCCACACTTAGGTGATTGTTATCGACAACAACTTATTTAATTTTTAACTATATATATACAGATCAATGTCTAGTCCCGCATTTAACTCGTCAAGCTCTTTGATCATCATTTTATCCAAACTTATTGCTGGTCTAATTCCTTCTTCTATTTTAATTACTATATTAAACTGATAATCAAGCTCATATTCATTAGCTAATTTTACTAAAACCTTTTTTTTGTCCTGTAGTAATACGAATATTTTTCCTAACTGTTCACCAATATCAAGCGACTCTTCATCACCTGTACTCAAAAGCCAACAACTATCTATTCTAAGGCGTTTTTTACCTAGTATAGGATCGCCTTTCACCCAACATTTTGTTGGTTGAATAGCTAATTTTTCAGTTACATCCCCAGGATTTAATTTATCTCCCGAGATCAAAAAATACACACACACAGTTGATTTACTCATTTGTTATAACCTTATTTAATGAATTCACCTGTTGGGATACCTTCTCCAGTACCCCCTTTTCTGAAAACCCATAGTTCACCAGTTTCTTTATTCACATAAATATCATATTTCGATATATTTTTCTTACCAACAACATCAGATTTAAGCTCATGGGCATCAATTCCATTCTGTTTTAAATACTTGTCATCAGCCATTTTGATATTTGATGGTTTATGTTCATTCTGTCCATTCTTATTTTGATTATCTTCAGGTGGCTGTTGATTTCCTGTACCACCATACTTCTTCTTCTCTTCATTCGTCAGGTTTTCCCCCACATTTGGTTGGCTTTCATTATCCACATAATCTGACGAGCATACCCGGCCAAAGGAGCACTGCGTCGCTTTATCTACAGCTTTTCCCATCTCCTTTAGTTTTTTGTCCAAAGCTGAAGCTATTGTCTGATTTGCTTCATTTACTGCTTCCTCGGTATTTACGCCAGCTACAGGGGGAGGGGTCACAGGTATCGCTAGTGCATTATTATCCGCTGCATTCTTCCCTGCCTGCGCCCCAGTGAGGGCACTGGCGCTGGAGTCACCGGCAATACCGCCTGCCAGTCCTGCCGCCAGGGTGGAAAGGGTGCTGATAGTTTGCTTCTGCTCCTCCGTTAACTCACTGACTTTTGCCCCGTCGCCGTAAAGTTGCTTTATCAGAACCTGCGCCGCCAGTTCACCCGACGCCGCACCGGCTGCCCCTGACAGGGCATTGTTACCGCTCACTTCCGCCGCTACCGCGCCTAAAATCGCATGGGCCAGCGTGTTGGTGGCGATATCCACCTGATGGGTTTGCGGGTCAGTGGTCAGCTCTTTTATCACTCCTGCCAGATACGGTGAAGCCCCTCCGGCCAGCGCCTGACCGAGGTTGTTCCCTGCTAAGCCCTGAATCGCTGCCGTAGCCGCCTGTAGGGCTTTCTGATAGGTTCCGCCGGTCCCAAAGCCCGAGTCATTCAGCGCCTGTGTGTAAGCGGTGTCATAAACTTGCTTATTGATATCCGCCGCAGTCGGGTGTGGATTGCCACTGTCGACCAGTTTTTTTCTGGCTGCCGCTTTGTCCGGTTCACTGATATGGTCCAGTTTCGCTTTCGCCGCTTTGGTGGCGATAATTTTCCCTTCCGTACGGGCTATCTCGGTCATCTGGGCGCTGATTTCGCCAATCAGTCGCGCCTGTTTCAGCCGTTGCTGCTCTTTTTCCTTGTCAAATATCGGACTCAGGACATTCGCGGCGTTATCGGTATCGCGGCTGAGGGTCGCGATATCCTGCGTCTGGTGCGCCTTATCCCGGATAATCAGGTTGCCGTCACTGACGGCGGCGTGCGTGGTGCTGCTGTCATGGCCCTGGTTATGGGAACCGCTCAGCCCATTGACCGCCAGATTATTCAGGACCTGACCAGCGGTGGGTTGGCCGAGGCTGACGCCCGCGCTTTGCTGCTCAACAGTAAAGTCCGCTTTATTTTTAGTATCTTTAAAGCCCAGCGTTCCGGTGTTCAGGGTGTTGTTGGTTTTGTCGGCTTGACTCGCTATCACCGCGCCGTCCAGTTGGGTGTGGTCGCCGACGTTAACCTGATAGCCGCCTTTGCCGGCAAACAACCCGGTCTGCTCCTGCACGCTGTCATAGTTGCTGTGGAGTTTATTGCGGCTGGCATTGAGGCTCGCGGTGCCGTTAGTGAGGGGGCCCACGGCGGCGCTGACGCCCGCGCTGGCGTTGTGTTGCTGGCTGTCATAGCGCTGGCTGTCCTGCTCGCTGCTTAATGTCAAATGGCGTTTCACCTCGGCGGTAATCTGCTCGCCGCTGACCTGAGCCCCTTTTAGCGTCGTATCCCGGCCACTGTTCAGCCCGACGGTCTGTCCCGCCTGTAACGTGGTGTTAGTGTGACTGACGCCGTTGCCGTTTTCACGGCCGGTGCCCCGACTGACATTGGCCGAGACGCTCAGGCCGGTGCCCCCCGGTCCGACAGTCAGGCCCACGCCCAGCGAGCTGCCGTGGCTGCTGTTTTTGCCGGTGGTCTGTTCAGTGCTCTGGCTGGAGGAGAGCTGAATATCCCGGTTAGCATTCAGTTGCAGGTCTTTACCCGCCTGTAACTGGCTGCCCTGAATACGGATATCGCCATGCTGGCCTGATGCGCCTTTGCCATCCCCTTTGGCGGTTATGGTCAGGTTATCCCCGGCAGTGAGATGGCTGCCCTGTTGAGTGGTCTGGCGGTGCTGCTGTTCTGAACGGGAAGATTGACGCCCATAGGACAGGCTGACGCCGGCCAGATTATTATTGCCTTTGTCGTCACTGCCCTGAGCTGCCGCCAGTCGGCCAGCCTGCACGGCCTGTACCCCGCTCAAGGCGGCTTGAGTGTTTTGCAGGGCTTTCACTCGTGGGTCACTTTCATTGCGAGCGGCTCTGGCGGTTTGCGCCGCGCTGTTGACGGCACCCCCGGCGGCGCCACTCAGCGCCACGGTTAAGCCGCTCTGTTTTTGTTCGGTTTTTGTCGTGGTGTGATGGCGGTTTTCCGCGCTGGTGATATCGACCTGTTGACCGGCCAGCGTCAGGTCTTTACCGGCAATCACCTCGCTGCCGTGAACCCGGAGCTGTTCCCCCGCGTTGAGGGTGACGTTGCCCTGGCTGCTGCCGACCGTGCTGCCTTTACTCAGCTGGCTGTCACTGTCGGTGGTGGTTTTCTGGCTGGCTTTACCTAAGGTGAAGCCAATCCCCCCGGTGCCCATCAGGCCCGATTTTTTCTCCTGCCGCCAATGGGTTTCATCGCGCGCTTCGGCTGCGGTGGTGACGGTGAGCTGATGACCGGCGTTCAGGCTGATATCCTGCGTACCGGCGACATTGCTGCCGCGGATATTGAGGTCTTTACCGGCCTGTAGAGTCACTTTATCGCCACTGAATGTGGTGCTGAGCGCCTGCCGGTCATGCACTTCGTCGTGGGTTTCCACTGACGATTTCGACAGCCAGCCTTTGCTGGTTTGTTTACTGTGTTCCACTAAATCGGATGAGGCCGTACCGGTGGTCAGCGTCAGGTTATTGCCGGCCTGCGCCGTCAGTTGTCGACCGGCGTTGACGTGGGCGGCGGTGGCGTTCAAATCCTGCCCGGCTTGCAGGGTCACCTCACCGGCGCCGGTTATCTGGCTGCCGATATCCTGTTGCTGGGTCAGATGGCGATAGTTATCTTTCCCCCAGTTGCCCTGTTCTGTACGGCGCGTGCTTAAGGCGTCCAGCGTCAGGTTATGGCCTGCGGTTATCTCGGTGTGACCGTCTTTACCGGCATTTTTGACGTCACTGGCGGTTAATTGCACATTGTTGATGGCGCTCAGCGATAAGGCGCCTTTATCATTCTGCACATAGATGCCCGCTGGATGGTCTAACCAGCGGTTAGCCTCATCCCCGCGCACGGTCGATGCGCTGATGATATCCCGGCCTGTCAGAGTCACCCGGTCATCGCCCTGAATCTGGCCGCCCCGGTTGGTGAGCGTCTGTTGGGCCGTCAAATCCACTTTGCCGCCGCGAATAAACCCACTATTGGTCAGATTGTTGGCCGTCAGTTGGGTGACGTCACGCCCGCTAATCGTGCCGCTGTTGGTGATATCGCCCTGACTGTTGAGCGCCACGGTATTCCCGGCCAGCAAAGCGCCGTCACTGCTCAGGTCGCCCTGACGGACGCGGGCATAAACCTGCGGCACGGTGACCACCTCGGTAGTGCCATCCGGCAGGGTCACGGTTTGATTGGTCAGCCAGATAATATCCGAGGTCAGCAACGCCATCTGTGCCGGGCTTAAGGCGACGCCCGGCGTTAATTGCTGCTGTTTGCCAAAAGCGACACCGGCATCCATCAGCGCTTTAAACTGGGCTTCGTCGTTGTTGTAGCCCGGCAGATAGCGCTGGCCGGTCAGTTGGGTGATTTGGTCACGCACCAGACGCTGTTCGTAGAACCCATCGCCCAGGCGTTTGTGGACCAGCGCCGGGTCGTGCGTTAACTGTTGCCGCATGTAGTCAGAACCCAGCCACTGTTTATACTGGGTAAATTTCGGGTCGGTCTCGACCAGATAGTGGCTGTCACTGCCCGGTTGCACGGTATACAGGCTGTTATTCGGCAGGCGGGTATCGGGCGTCACCACGCGTATCACCGGGTCGACTGTTTGCCCTTTGACGGTCTCCGGGGGCAAACTCAGTGCAAACGGCTGACCGGGCGGCAAGACCAGTGGCTGATTGTTGATACCGTTCACCGGCGTGACCGCTGTGGGGGCAGAATGTATCTGACCGGTTTGTCGGTCGGTAATCGTGATATCGGTACCCTGTGGACGGGTATGCGCCTGCCAGGCCAGCGTTTTCAGGTCAATCGTTTCTATCACTGGGGCGGGGGCATAATTGCTGCGGCTTTTTCCCTGCGAGGTTTTGGTGCCACCGAACCCGAACTTTTTGTGTCTGGTCTTTTTGGCGTACCAGTGAGTTTGGCGACCTTTATCGGTGGTGATACGTTCGCCCTGAGTGGCAATATTGTGCAGCTCGCCGATTTCTCCATCCAGCGCCCCGCCGGCGACAATCTGGCTGTCGTGATTAGTGACCTGCGCGCTGTTGAGCGTGATATTACCCCCGGCCAGAATTTTACCGGGGTCGCTCTGTTTGACCTGAGTTTCTTTGACGGTGCGGGTGTACTGATATTCGTAAAAGTCATTACTGCGGCTGCCATCCGGCATGATGGCATCGTGCACTTTGTATTTATTGCGGTGGGAAGTGTCCACCTGTGACCAGTCATAACGGGTGGTCTGGCCGCTCAGTACCGCGTCATGATGCTGAGACTTTTCCGTTTCGACGACCTGAGTCACCAACCCGGCGTTGGTGTTTTTAATCTGGTCGGCATTCATCTTCAAATTGCGCCCGGCTTCAATCGTCGCCGCATGGTTATTCAGCTCTCGTGCCTGACCGGTAGCCGTCAGCGCGTTATCCAACCGGCCGCCGATGCGCATGTCGCCCACGCTGTAAATCTGAGCATGGTCACGGTTGTTCAGTGTTCCGGTGCCGATATCCAGCCGGTCACGCGCCGCAATCACCGCGGCTTTGCCTTTCTGGGCGGTGTTATTCAACGTGCCCGTCTGGAGGGCGAGCTGGTCACCGTAAATGCGCCCGGTGCCGGTGTTGTTCAGGGTGTTGGCCGTGAGATGGGTCAGGCCGCCGTCAATCAGTCCGGTGTTGTTCAGGGTGTCATGGACGTTGATTTGCGTTTGCATGGCGCTGATTTCACCGGAGGCGCTGTTAGTGAGATGCTGTGCGTCAAGATGCAGCGCCTGACCGGCTTTTATCTGGCGGTCGTTGAGGAGATTGCCGGTTGTTTTCAGGGTCAGATTGCCATTGGCCGCGGTGTTGCCGGTATGATGAAAATCCTCAGTTAAAGTGACCGCCATATCGCCCTGCGATAACAGTTGGCCGTCACCGCTCAGAGAGTGTGCGTTAATCGTGGCCTGTTCCCCGGCAATTAAGGTGCCTTGCCGGTTGTTAATCACCAGCGAGGTGTGCCCGCTCTTGTCGTCTACGGTAAGCTGCTTGCCCGCGGAGATTAACCCCTGCGCATTATCCAGCGTGTGACTCACCTGAGCTTGCAGGTGATTGGCTGCCCGTAAAGCGCCCTGGGTATTATCCACCTGTTGAGCGTTGACCGTCAGGTTTTGCGCTTCCACCCCGTTATCCGTCTGCTTTGTTTCCCGGTTAATCAGGCGAGCGGTGTTCAGGGTCAATTGCTGACCGCCACGGATAAGGCCGCCGGTGTTATCGGTTTGGGTGTCAACATTGAGTGTGGTGTCGCCCACCGCCTGCGCCTGCCCGTGACGATTATCGAGCTGGTGAGTATTCAGGGTTAAGGTATCCGTAGATAACAATTTGCCGTCCCGGTTATCCAGCGCGGCGTGTCGGGTATCGATAGCCAACTGTCCGCCTTGAAGATGACCGTGGCGATTGTCCAGCGGGCCACTGGTGAGGGTCGTCTTGCCATCACCGAGAATATGGCCCTGCTGGTTATCCAGTAACTGCCCGTCAGTGTCCAGAGTCAGGGCGTCAGCGGATTGTAAGGTGCCCTCGCGGTTGGTCAGTTGTCGGCTGTGAATGTCCAGTCCGCCATTGCCGGCTATCTGGCCCTGAGTATTATCAAGCGCGGTGCTGGTCAGCGTGGTTTTGTCGTCCGCAGCGATTATCCCGCCGGTGTTATCAACATCGCCGGCGCGCAGGGTTAACTGCCCGCCGCTTAACACCCGGCCCGCTTTTTGGTCGGCATGGCGGGTATTGGTGAGCTTCTGCCCGTGGGTATCAATAGATATCTCACGGCCGGCCTGTAACAACCCCGCCGTGTTATCCAGTTGACCACTGTTTAAGGTCAGCGTGTCTTCCGCTATTACCTGTCCGGCGGTATTGGTGAAGGGATGGCCTGTGGTCTGGCTGTCAATGTTTTGCGCCAGCAATACGCCCTGGGTGTTATTCAGGGTCTGGCTGGTCGTGGTCAGTCGGGTTTTGGCTTCAAGATGACCGTTAACGTTTTGAATAGTTTTGCCCACGGTAAGGGTAGCGCTGTCCCCGGCGGCAACAATGCTCCCCTGATTATTATTCAGTTGGGAGGCACTGAGTCGGAACGCGTGGCCCGCTTCCAGCCGGCCCGACTGATTGTCCAGCGTGTCTTTGACCGCCAGTGTCA
>NZ_RCWD01000039.1:0-53021 GCF_018448965.1 Photorhabdus hainanensis
TGAAATAAACTCATGAATAGAAATGCCTTTTTGGAATTGAATCTGATTTTTAGCCATTTTCATTTACCTCCACACAGACTTATTTTAAGTATACGCCTATGGGAGCTGAATTTAAGTGATAATCAGGTAACGAAATGCAAGAACCACCTGATTTTGCATAATTTAGCATTATGGCGCCACTGGTACCGTACCGGCTAAATCCGCTGCTGCTTTTTGACCAGTAGCTATTCCGGTAAGTTCACATCAAGCGCATACCTATAAATTCATACTTCGGCTCACCATTACCTATACTTAACTGCAAGTACGTAGTCTGTGTAGTGAACAAATTAATGATGTAATAAACTGTGACTAAAATACAACACTTTCTGCTAAAAAATAATAAAAAACAGAATTTTCTGAAATAGAACGCCATATGCAACAAAGCTGGAATATGACAATGGGATTACAGATAAAAATGCAAATAAATTCTGTTTTATAATCCATCAACACTTTATTTTTTCTTATATACCTTATGTAAATCACCCATTTTTATCTATCCTTAATTGAATGACAAATCAATTACAGAGAACAGAACGATAATGAAAGCCCTGCTACTCAAACAACAACAGAACCAATTATCAGCGTCCATTGAAGAAATTGACGCAGCTCATCTTCCCGAAGGAGACGTTACTGTCGATATTCACTGGTCAACGCTGAACTATAAAGATGCATTAGCCATTACAGGCAAAGGAAAAATTATCCGCCAATTCCCAATGATACCGGGCATTGATTTCTCTGGCATTGTACACAGTACCGAAGATCCCCGTTTTCATATCGGTCAGCATGTATTATTAACCGGCTGGGGTGTAGGAGAAAATCATTGGGGTGGACTGGCGGAACAAGCCCGAGTTTCAGGGGAATGGTTGACACCTTTACCTGCCGGTTTGGATAGCAGACAAGCAATGATCATTGGTACTGCTGGCTTTACCGCCATGCTGTGCGTTATCGCCCTGGAACAAGGCGGCGTTAAACCAGAAAGTGGTGATGTTATTGTGACAGGCGCCAGCGGGGGTGTAGGCAGTACGGCGATAGCGCTACTCTCACAACTTGGCTATTCCGTTGTTGCCGTTAGCGGCAGACCAGAAAATCATGAATATTTGTTATCTCTAGGGGCAAAAAAGGTTTTGCCGCGCCATGAATTTAGCCAACCACCTCGCCCACTGGAAAAACAACTTTGGGCCGGAGCCATCGACACGGTAGGCGATAGTGTACTGGCGACAATACTGGCTCAAACTCACTATAACGGCACTGTTGCCGCCTGTGGCCTTGCCGGTAATGCAAATCTGCCAACAACAGTGATGCCATTTATCTTACGTAACGTACGTCTGCAAGGCGTAGAGTCCGTTACGGTTCCATCAGCCAAGCGACCTGCCGTGTGGCAACGCCTGCAAAAGCTATTACCGGCTTCTTTTTATCAGCAAGCAACGACGGAAATAACACTGGAACAAGCCGTGGAATACGCCAATAAATTGATAGCTAACCAAGTTACAGGGCGTACATTGGTAAGAGTTCGTTAAGAATTGTGATTAGCCTCTAAAGTACAGTGGTTTTATTCTTGACATTTTTTCTGATAAGACCAGTATTTAGCTGCTAAATGCTACGATATCATTATAATGTCGCGCTTTATCGCCGAAATGAACTAAGTGGCTGTTACAAAAAGATGACAAATCGCTAATATCGGATTATGTTGGCACATTGTTGACAAATTGCCGGAGATACCAGCACAATGGCAGACAAGTTTCACATTTTACTCCTTAACGGCCCTAACCTAAATATGTTAGGAACCCGGGAGCCTGATATTTATGGCAACTTAACACTTGGTGATATCGTCGGTAAATTGTCTGAAGAGGCCCATCAATTAGGGGTCAAATTCAGTCACCTGCAATCCAATGCGGAATTTGAGCTGATAAATAGAATTCATTCTGCACAGGGTAATACCGATTTTATTTTGATTAACCCTGCTGCATTCACGCATACCAGCGTGGCACTGCGTGATGCATTGCTGACAGTGAAGATCCCATTTATTGAGATCCACCTCTCCAATGTTCACGCGCGCGAGCCATTTCGTCATCACTCATATCTTTCAGATCTTGCTGTTGGTGTAATCTGCGGTTTAGGGGTAGATGGCTATAGCTTTGCATTACAGGCAGCGGTAAACCGCTTGCCAAAACTCAACTAATTAAACAGAAGAGTACGGAATCACACTCATGGATATTCGTAAGATAAAAAAACTGATCGAGCTGGTTGAAGAATCTGGCATCTCTGAACTAGAAATTTCTGAAGGGGAAGAGTCAGTGCGCATCAGCCGCGCATTAGCCCCCCAGAGTTTTCCGGCAGCTCAACAATATATTCCCGTTCAAGCGCAACAACCTGCGCTGGCTAGTGCTGTCGCGCCTTCTCAGGCTCTACCAGAAACAATCAGCGACAGATCGGCGGCAATCGACGGTCACGTTGTTCGTTCCCCAATGGTAGGAACCTTCTATCGTACGCCTAGCCCGGATGCGAAACCATTTATCAACATCGGCGACCGTGTCAATGTAGGTGATACCCTCTGCATCGTTGAAGCAATGAAAATGATGAATCAGATCGAAGCCGACAAAGCAGGTGTGGTTAAAGCGATTCTTGTGGAAAGCGGTCAACCCGTTGAATTTGACGAGCCATTGGTCGTCATCGAATAACGAGGCGTTCCCATGCTTGATAAAATTGTAATTGCTAACCGTGGTGAAATTGCCCTGCGTATCCTGCGAGCTTGTAAAGAGTTGGGGATCAAAACCGTTGCGGTACATTCAGCTGCGGATCGTGACTTAAAACACGTCCTGCTGGCAGACGAAACTATCTGTATTGGCCCGGCAGCTTCTGCAAAAAGCTACCTGAATATCCCGGCAATTATTTCCGCGGCAGAAATCACTGGCGCTGTGGCTATTCACCCTGGCTACGGTTTTCTGTCTGAAAACGCAGATTTTGCTGAACAGGTTGAACGTTCTGGCTTTATTTTTATCGGTCCAAAAGCAGAAACGATCCGCCTGATGGGTGATAAGGTTTCTGCTATCAATGCGATGAAAAAAGCGGGCGTTCCTTGTGTACCTGGCTCTGATGGCCCATTGTCTGATGACACAGAGAAAAACAAAGCCTTCGCTAAACGCATCGGCTATCCTGTCATCATCAAAGCGTCTGGCGGCGGCGGCGGTCGCGGTATGCGCGTCGTCCGCAGCGATAAAGATCTGGAACAATCAATCAATATGACCCGTGCGGAAGCAAAAGCCGCTTTCAACAACGATATGGTTTACATGGAAAAATTCCTTGAGAATCCACGTCATATTGAGATCCAGGTATTGGCCGACGGTCAAGGTCAAGCCATTTATCTGGCTGAACGTGATTGCTCTATGCAACGCCGTCACCAGAAAGTTGTCGAAGAAGCCCCTGCACCAGGCATCACGCCAGAAATGCGTCGCAGCATTGGTGAACGCTGTGCTAACGCGTGTATCGAAATTGGCTATCGTGGCGCCGGTACTTTCGAATTCCTGTATGAAAATGGCGAATTCTATTTCATTGAGATGAACACCCGTATTCAGGTCGAACATCCCGTTACAGAAATGATTACCGGTGTTGACCTGATTAAAGAGCAATTGCGGATTGCCGCAGGTATGCCGCTCTCAATTAAGCAGAAAGATGTTGTTATTCGTGGTCACGCTATTGAGTGTCGTATCAACGCCGAAGATCCGAAAACGTTCCTGCCAAGCCCAGGTAAAATTACCCGCTTCCACTCACCAGGTGGATTTGGCGTACGTTGGGAATCGCATATTTATGCTGGCTACACCGTTCCCCCTTACTATGATTCAATGATTGGTAAGCTGATTACTTACGGTGAAAATCGAGACAATGCCATTGCCCGTATGAAAAACGCATTGGCAGAATTGATCATTGATGGCATCAAAACAAATATCGAGCTTCAACAGACGATTATGAATGATGAAAACTTTCAGAATGGTGGCACGAATATCCACTATCTGGAGAAAAAACTGGGATTACAGGAAACTTAAAACCGGTTTAATGACATCAATACCTCTGAAGGAGCGCTTAAACGCTCCTTCAGATTACTGACAAAACGCCGCTTTTTAGCCGACACTTTGTTTTAATCGAGTTCTGTTCGCCAAACGGAGTTTACCACCACTTTAAAAACCCACCTTGAGGTAAAATCAGTGTGATTTTAGAATCTGTAAAAAGGGCAAACGCATCACGAAAAAACCAGTAAAAACGTTAGTCGTTAAAGGTAAAACCGAAAGTCATTAAAGATTTTTTAAAGCAGGTAAAAAACTCGATACTATACTGATATTGGAAGAGAAAATATCAGGAAAAACGGCTTTTAAATCTATTAACCGTATTAAGAAAATTTTCTCAAAAAAAAGATTTTGCATGCCTGAAAGGAGTCTACGCAAAATGAGGATAATCGTTAAAAAAACTGAGAGGCTTTTAGATTAGACATGGAAAAAAGAACAAAAACGTTTAAAAACATTAAAGATGATTAAAGAAATGAGCTATTTCTTTTTTGGCGATCGCAAGCACCTTTCTAGCGGTGCTTAACTCTGTTATCTATCAGATAAAGGTTAAAAAAATAGGTTCCGATTAATACCAGATTTTTAAGCAAAATATAATGGCTAAAAAACAGTTTACTCCTTGCCATATTTAATGCATTTATCAGCGATGCTATACTCCGCTTATTTTATAATTACCTAATCTGCCATTACCATTTAAAAGTTAAAATACAGAAATATTAAAACTTTTATATAAAAGGCGGATTTAACTAAATACATGCAACTTTTCAAAAGCAGAGTTAATTATATTTAATCGAAGTCATCAACCATTAAAAGAAAGTCGAAAAGAAATCAACATGCAAAAGAATACCTGATTACCATCGAATCTCAGCTAGCTTGAGTAAATACTCAGGTATAGGTGCTGCCCGGATACATGAATAAATAAGCTGTTCGAATGTTTTTTTAAGGTTAAAGCGCCAATTGAACCTGAAACAGAATTCGGCAAGATAACGAGGTAAATACTTTTTGCTAATCGAATGATATGTTCCGCGTATCGAATTTTTTACATTACTTATCATTGTGTTAACCCACTGAAAATAAGGAAGCTTAACACTCTGCGCTCCACCGCCGGTGACGAGGGGCAAATGGAAAGTCCCGGCTTGCTCAATCCCCCGAAAGCAAGCTAATCCATCTGAAATAACAAGGGATTTTGGTTTAAGATGCACTTTAGCCCAACGGGTCAGTTCCTCGGTCTTAAACCCTTTCACAACGCTGAAACGCATGAACATAGGGTGGCCCTTTTCATTCATTGAAACTGCCGCAACGAAAGGGCATTTCCCTTTTGCCCCTCGCCCTCGGGGGCCATGCTGAGCCCCTCCCCAGTATGCGTCGTCAAGCTGAATAAACCCGCCGAGAGGCTTTTCGTCATCCCGTTCTTTCATTGCTTTCATTAGCTTGTGTTTCATACGCCATGCCGCATTGTAGGAAATGCCCAGTTGACGTGACAATTCAAGTGCAGAAATCCCATTTTTCTCCTGAGTCATGAGATAAATCGCCAAAAACCACACAGTTAAAGGTAATTTTGACGCAGAAAACAATGTGCCGGCCGTCAAAGATGTCTGATGATGGCATTGATTGCACTGATAAAGGAGACGAGATTTTAACTGGCAATACTTATCATGCCCACAATGAGGGCAGTGATACCCCGTAGGCCAGCGCATATCGAACACCTGTTTCTGGCATTGTTCTTCATGACCATATAATGAAATAAACTCATGAATAGAAATGCCTTTTTGGAATTGAATCTGATTTTTAGCCATTTTCATTTACCTCCACACAGACTTATTTTAAGTATACGCCTATGGGAGCTGAATTTAAGTGATAATCAGGAAAGAATATTACCCGAACAGATGGGGATTAAAGCGCTTTCTCATCGTTATTTTATGAAGAAAAACATAAAAACAACGCAATAAAAAAATGGATAAAACGATTAATCCGGCAGGATTAACACCCTGAAAAAATGGGGGATTATCTGAAAAAACATCAAGGATAGTGATTTATTAAAACTACTCGGAATTGCCGGTAAAACAGCGTCAGTAAAGGGTATGATTAACGTTGGTTTAACGTAAAACACGATATCCTATAGTGATTAAACTTAATAAAAATCAGGTGGTAAAAGTGGTAACAAATAGTTAAAACACTAACTGATTAAAACCCTAAATTAAAACAGTGACTTTAAATAACAGTTTAAAACCTGCTCATGATAAAATTCAAAGTGGGAGCCTGTAATTTAAACTGGCTTTACACTATTTAAATTACAGTCTCACCAAACCCACCCACTCTTTAAATTAATAATTTTTTACTCTATATATAATTTCTCCAGATAGTGAGATGCTTTTATACAACTTATGCAATAATTAACTTTTACAAAAATAAACTTATTTTAATATCAATTAGAAAAATAGTAACACCAACATCAATATTCCAGCGCAAGCTCGATAAACGCCCGCGCCGCGGCCGTCTGGTAAGCTCCTTTTCGCTGCATGAGAACCGCCGTTCTTTGTAGCAGTGAGGGGGTTAGAACAATCGAAACCAATTCCTCCCGATCACAGGCAATCTTTGCCGGCAGCAACGTGGCAAGGCTTGTATGTCGGATGATCTCAATGACAGCGCTTAGCGAATTGGCCTCCATCAAAACGCGGGGACAAATGTCGTTCTGCCTACAATAACGATCGATCTGCTTCCGTGTAGCGAATTCGGACGTGAGGAGAACCAGAGACTCGTTGTTCAAGGCTTTCAGACTCATCGTTCGACACTTTGCAAGGGGATGCTCCTTACCAACGACCAGCGCTAGCGTCTCCACCAGAAGTCGTTGTGCATCGATATCAGGCGAGTGGATCTCATCAAACGCGATCCCGACATCAAGTTCGTCATCGACCAGAAGCTCTTCAATGCGCTCCTGCGACATCTCCCGAACCGTTAACGTGATGTTGGGATAGAGATTGTGGAACGACTTGACCAAGGGGCCGATAAGATAAGTCGTGAACGTCGGCGTGACGGCAACGCGCAGAGAACCGCGACTCAGATCGGCAACGTCGTGGATCGCCCGCTTTCCTTCCTCCAAATCCTGTAATGCCCGTCGCGCATAGCGGAAATAGACCTCGCCAGCATCCGTCAGCCGCATGGCACGTCCGGTCCGATCAAACAGTTGCGCCCCAAGGGTTTCCTCAAGCTGCTTAATCTGCTGCGACAATGCCGGCTGAGACACATGCAAAGCTGTAGCGGCACGCGTGAAGCTGTGGTGCTCGGCCACGGCAAGAAAGTAGTTGATATGTCGTAAAAGCATGTGGATCTCCATAAGGTATGCCTATGGAGTACATAGTAAATCAGTCTTTTACCTTATGGATATCCGAAAGTAATCTTCAATCCATCTTTTCATTACACGACACAGAGATCAACCATGAAAGAGATCATCAAAGGCTTTCTGAAATTCCAGCACGAACTCTCTGAGTCGGCAACCACGCTTTGATTCAATCTATTTTTAATGAGGTTTTTCCTATGAATTTTGTAAAACGCACTATCGACCTTGCGATGAAAAATGTGGAGCAAGGGGGCCGGCCGTTCGCCACCGTGATCGTACGTGACGGCGACATCATAGCTGAAAGCCCGAACCTGGTAGCACAGACCTGCGATCCGACCGCACACGCGGAAATCCTGGCTGTACGAGAAGCGTGCAAGAAGCTCGGGACCGAGCACCTGACCGACTGCGATATCTACATTCTCGCCAGCCCCTGCCCTATGTGCCTAGGCTCGCTCTACTACTGTAGCCCGAAACAGGTTATCTACATCACCACACGCGAAGACTACGCACCATTCTACAAGGATGATCGCAAGTACTTCGAGCTGGATACATTCTACGCAGAGTACGCGAAGCCCATCGAGGAACGCCGCTTGCCCATGATCCAAAAGAAGGACGAAAGCGCTATCAAGGTGTACCAGCGCTGGCAAAAGCTGAACAAGAAGTGACTCTCTGGCTTCTGGTCGGACATCCAGAATTTGAGATCGACATGGCGATACGACCATCGTGATTGCCTTTCATATGTCACATTATCGGGATTTTAAAAACTTCTACTGTGGATTAGTTCGACGATATCACCAACAAGACTTTCCCACTCTGTTGAGTTATACCCGCTTTCTGAACGTCATCTCCTCGGTTTTAGTGGCGTAGACAGTATTGAATAAGCGCCTGCCTAATACTTTGCTTGGTACTTAAAAACAGTAATGGATAAACGATACCTTCTGACTCAGAAAAACGGTAAATAGCTCTCAACTGGAGTTTGGAGTCAACATAATCGTGATAAGTGGTGAGACCAAGATCTGCTGCTTCTATACATAATGGAGTGCTTTCAGGATGGTCGTTTACCCTTCCCTCAAATCCAGCAATGAAACTATCAAGAAGCTCTTGAGTAGCGACTTGGCCTATATGTCTTGCCAAATAGTAGAACCGATCATGAAGTTGGTCCCGGAATGCAAAAGAGTACTCAAATCTCATCAACCAATCCTTTCAGCCCAGCCCTAAGGTTGGCAGATGAAACCGTTCGGCCTGCTTGCACGTCCTTTTCAGCAAAAGATAGCAGTCGTAACAGGGCCATCTGCTCCTGCTGCATTTCAAACTGAACAGGATCTTGAACCACGTAGAGAGGTTCTCCATTTTGCGTGACGATTACGGGGTCGGAAACATCCATAGAAGCCAGTTCTTTCTTGAATGCTGATACTGTAGTTATGCGTGGCGAAGTAAATAGGGTCATAGCGTTCTCCAATAATGAAATACAACTACCAATGAAAGAATATACCCAAATCACCGATGAGTCCATATATGGGCTGTATATGGACATGGCCTGCTCGGATTACTGACAAAGCGCCGTTTTTTTATCCAGCGCTTTGCTTTAATTAAATTCCTCTCACCCGACAGAGATGGCCGCCATATTAAGAATACCTTTTCCCCAGACTTTCCCGCCAGAAACGCTCTCGCTTGACAAGCTGATTCATAATGAAAGAAACCCCGTTATTTTCAACGAGGTTTGTCAGCGGTCTGAAAGAGTGTATAAACAAATTCTCTCTTTTTTGTCCGTTGCTATTTTTAGGCTATTGACCACATATCACATTTTTCCTGAATGAATTCGCATCTTGCCGTACAATCCTTCCCTTCTCATCTTATTTAATTACCGGAAGAACGAATGGACAGACGATTTGTTCAATCCCACAAAGAAGCACTTTGGGCCGTGTTTCTAACGCTTGCTTATCTTATTGGCTGGCTATTGACAGCCTATTTACCCAGCGAAGCTCCCGGTGTCACCGGCTTACCTCGCTGGTTTGAAATGGCATGTTTGTTACTACCAGTTGTATTCATTATCTTCTGCTGGTTAATGGTGAAATTTATTTTCAAAGAAGTCCCGCTGGAGGATGAGAATGCAAAGTGAAGTTATCTTACCTCTGCTTGGCTATCTTGCATTAATATTTCTGCTGTCAGTTTACGCTTATCGACGCCACCAGAAAGGCCCCTTCCTGACTGAATATTTCCTTGGCAACCGTTCAATGGGCGGTTTTGTATTGGCAATGACCATTACCGCCACCTATATCAGCGCCAGCTCATTTATCGGCGGACCGGGAGCAGCCTATAAATATGGTCTGGGATGGGTATTGCTGTCGCTGATTCAGTTGCCGGCAATATGGCTTTCCTTGGCAGTGTTAGGTAAGAAATTCGCCATTCTCGCCCGTCGCTATAATGCCGTTACCCTTAATGACATGTTGTATGCCCGTTACGGCAGTCGTTTTCTGGTTTGGTTTGCCAGCCTCAGTCTTTTAGTCGCTTTTGTCGGCGCGATGACCGTTCAGTTTATTGGCGGCGCACGCCTGCTGGAAACGGCTGCGGGTATCCCTTATGGCGCCGGATTAATGATTTTCGGTATCTCTATCGCTCTCTATACCGCATTTGGAGGGTTTAGAGCGAGTGTCCTCAATGATGCCCTACAAGGGCTGGTAATGCTGTTAGGCACTGTTCTACTGCTGGTAGCGATTATCTATAAGGCAGGCGGTCTGTCGGAAGCAGTTACCACATTACGCGCAATTAATCCTGATCTGGTTTCCCCACAAGGCGCAGACCATATCCTTGACGGGCCTTTCATGGCATCGTTCTGGGTACTGGTCTGTTTTGGGGTAATCGGATTGCCTCACACCGCGGTCCGTTGCATCTCCTACCGCGATAGTAAAGCTGTTCATCGTGGGATCATCATCGGAACTATCGTCATGACAATCCTGATGTTTGGTATGCACTTAGCTGGCGCAATTGGTCGAGCCATTATTCCTGATTTGACCATTCCCGATCAGGTGATCCCAACGCTGATGATCACTGTATTGCCGCCATTCGCCGCTGGAATTTTTCTGGCCGCGCCGATGGCCGCCATTATGTCCACAATTAATGCACAACTGCTGCAATCTTCTGCAACAATCGTCAAAGATCTCTATCTAAATTTGTTTCCACAACAAATCGTACAGGAAAAAAAACTAGCCCGGATTTCCAGTTTTTCTACCCTGATTCTTGGTTTGTTGCTGCTTTTAGCCGCCTGGCGCCCACCCGAGATGATTATCTGGCTGAATCTACTGGCTTTCGGCGGCTTACAAGCCGTATTCCTCTGGCCATTAGTCCTAGGCCTGTATTGGGAAAAAGCCAATACCTATGGCGCTATCAGTTCAATGATTACAGGGGCAACAAGCTATACTTTGCTCGCGAGTTTCAATATCAATCTATTGGGCTTCCACCCGATCGTGCCATCATTGCTACTTAGCCTGTTGGCTTTCTGGATGGGCAATACCCTCGGTCAGCGATTACCGCAAAAAGCGCTCAGACCTCATTAAAGGAAAATTTTTTATGCCTTGGATACAACTTCGATTAAATACCACAGGACAGCTCGCTGAATCCCTTGGAGATACTCTGATGGAAAATGGCGCAGTCTCAGTCACCTTTCAAGACAGCCACGATAATCCTGTATTCGAACCCCTGCCGGGCGAGACCCGTTTATGGGGAGATACCGATGTCATTGGGCTGTATGATGCTGAAATCGATATGAAAGCTGTAATCAGCCAGCTCGAACAAGTTCCTGAGTTGGGTGAAGGATTTATTCATAAAATCGAACAATTGGAAGACAAAGATTGGGAGCGTGAATGGATGGATAACTTCCACCCAATGCGTTTTGGCGAGCGCTTGTGGATTTGTCCAAGCTGGCGCGATGTCCCGGACCCAAACGCAGTCAACGTTATGCTGGACCCTGGACTGGCTTTCGGTACAGGCACCCACCCAACCACATCATTATGCTTGCAATGGCTGGACAGTCTCAATCTGGAAGGTAAAACGGTTATCGATTTTGGTTGCGGTTCCGGCATACTAGCAATTGCTGCGCTAAAACTCGGTGCAACGCACGCTATTGGCATAGATATCGACCCACAAGCTATTCAGGCCAGCCGAGACAATGCAGAACGTAATGGCGTTCTGGAGCGTTTAACGCTATATTTGGCGAAAGATGCACCAACCGATCTTGAATCTGATGTAGTAATTGCTAATATTTTGGCAGGCCCTCTGCGTGAACTCGCCCCTGTCATTGGCGCATTACCAAAACCGGGCGGCCTGTTAGGTCTATCGGGTATTTTAACAAATCAGGCAGAAAGTGTTATTCATGCCTATACTGATAAATTCGCAATCGATCCTGTTGCGGAGCAGGAAGAGTGGTGTCGGATATCCGGGGTAAAATTAGTAACAAATTAAAATTATTTTATTTTGATACTATTTCAAGTGTGAATTTTGATCGCTTACTGATGGTAATCCGTGCTATCAGCAAACTTGCTGATAGAAATATCCTAAGTGACAAACTTTACCAATAACATATAACACCATGTTATTTATGAATAATTATGTTTATCCCAGAAGAAAAGTTGGAAAAAAGTTGTAACAAATGGCGATTTGCTCAAAGTTTGGCCTTTCATATTTTGCGAAAAATGCGTAATATACGCGCCCTTGCAGTCACAGTATGGCCACTCTTTCTTCGTTTATGCGTATCGGACAATACCAGCTGAAAAACTGTCTTATTGCGGCCCCAATGGCTGGCATAACTGACCGTCCGTTTCGGTCGCTATGTTACAAAATGGGTGCAGGCATGACAGTATCGGAAATGCTCTCTTCCAACCCACAGGTCTGGAAGACAGACAAATCCCGGCTACGTATGGTTCACAGTGACGAACTGGGCATTCGTTCCGTGCAAATTGCTGGGAGTGATCCTGATGAAATGGCAGCAGCAGCGAAGATCAACGTCGCTAATGGTGCTCAGATCATTGATATCAACATGGGGTGTCCAGCCAAGAAAGTGAATCGTAAGCTGGCAGGTTCAGCTTTACTGCGTTACCCAGAATTGGTGGAAAAAATTCTTTCTACCGTTGTAAACGCAGTAGATGTTCCTGTTACGCTGAAAATTCGCACTGGATGGTCGCCAGAAGAACAAAACTGTGTAAAGATTGCCCAATTGGCCGAGCATTGTGGTATTCAAGCTCTGACGATCCACGGCAGGACTCGTGCCTGCTTATTTAACGGAGAAGCAGAGTACGACAATATTCGGACAGTTAAGCAGACTGTTGCCATTCCGGTTATTGCCAATGGTGACATTACTGACCCGCTTAAGGCCAGAGCAGTGCTTGAATACACCGGGGCTGACGCCCTGATGATAGGCCGCGCTGCTCAGGGAAGACCCTGGATCTTCCGGGAAATCCAGCATTATCTGGAAACAGGAGAACTGCTGTCACCGATGCCGATTGGCGAAGTGCAGCATTTGATGAACGAGCATATACGGGAATTGCACGACTTTTATGGTCCAGGCAAGGGAGCCCGTATCGCACGTAAGCATGTATCTTGGTATCTCCGGGAACATGCTCCTGATGACCAGTTCCGGCGCACATTCAACACCATAGAGGATGCCAGCGAACAGCTGGAGGTGTTGGGGGCATATTTCGAAAATTTTGCGTAATATAAAGAAAAGAGCTGACAGAACTATGTTCGAACAACGCGTAAATTCTGACGTACTAACCGTTGCTACTGTAAATTCACAAGATCAGGTAACTCAAAAACCTTTACGTGATTCAGTTAAACAAGCACTGAAGAACTATTTTGCTCAACTAAATGGTCAAGATGTTAATGATCTGTATGAGCTGGTATTGGCTGAAGTGGAACAGCCATTGTTGGACATGGTGATGCAATACACCCGTGGCAACCAAACACGCGCTGCCCTGATGATGGGCATCAACCGTGGCACACTGCGTAAGAAATTGAAAAAATATGGCATGAACTAATTACTAAAGTTAGTTCATTAAAAAAGGCGCTGTACCTCTTGGTAAAGTGCCTTTTTTGCCAAACCAAAAAAAGTAATGCCGAATTTTGGGGGCCTTACGCAATAAAATGCAGATTATTTAGTTGCCTGGCAATTATAAAATCTGCATTGAACCTTTCTTTTGCCTGATTGGTTTACCATAATTCCAAATCTTCCCAATGTCAGGTCATTCTGTAACTGATAGGTTATTTTCAGCTTTCATTAA
This sequence comes from Photorhabdus hainanensis, assembly GCF_018448965.1. Taxonomy (NCBI): domain Bacteria; kingdom Pseudomonadati; phylum Pseudomonadota; class Gammaproteobacteria; order Enterobacterales; family Morganellaceae; genus Photorhabdus; species Photorhabdus hainanensis. Next base: position 13,704 of record NZ_RCWD01000039.1, read on the forward strand.
AATGAAATAATTGGTTACAGCCAACAATAAGATAAAACAACCACAACATATCAAGACAACACCAAGATGTTGGTTCCAACCCGCTAGCGCCAAACCGCCGCCTAATATCAAATAGTAAAGCAAGCCTAATAGCGCCCCTGCCGTTCCCAATCTATCCGTATAATTGCTCAATGCAGAAGCCAGGATGTTAGGAATTGCGATTCCGTAGGCCACAACAATCAAAACCATAGGCAGAATAAACAACCAGGTATCTTCCAGAACCATTATCAATCCGCCGCCAATCAGAACAATAACAGCAGCAAGCAACACTAAATTTGATGAACTCCACTGTTTGTTCAGCAAGAATTTATTCAACCAAGCGCCAATGCCTACTCCCGATGCCAAAAATAATCCTGTGTAACCAAACATCTCAGGAGAGAATCCTAACCGTTCAAAATTAAATGGAGCTAATTGGTAATAACTGAACAAACATAGGTTAAAGAGGGCTATCAACAGGGCATTACGCCAAATTGCCATATCCTTGAGCATCATAAGTAAAGTACTGGTGAGTGGTATTATCGCCACGGCTACCGGACGGGTTTCAGGCAAATAAATAGCAACCCAACCTGACAGTAATACCGCGAGTAAAGACAACCCCACAAAAACGCCTTTATATCCCCAGAAGTACACCAAAATAGAACCACTTATCATGCCAATTGCCGGACTTACTGCCAAAGCGACCCCCATGATAGAAAACACGCGAGCTAATTCACTTCCTTGATAAGAATCTCTCATTATTGTTTGAGTTCCTACCGAGCCTACTGCGGCCCCAAATGCAGATAACATTCTGGCCGCCAATAACAACTCAAACTGACGGCTTAGTAATGCCGCTAATGAAGCGCCGCTATAGAGTAATAATCCACTCAATATCGTTGGCCGTCTTCCTATGAGATCACACAAACGCCCCCAAATCACCACACCGATGGCGAAAGCAAAAAAATATAAAGATAAAGTTTGAGCGGCTTGTTCGGCACTCACTTTAAATTCCTTTGCGATATCGGTTAACGCCGGGCTATAGATGGTTTCTACAATTTGTGGAAACATCATTAACGCTGTTGCCAGCACAAGTCCAATTTTACGTTGCATTGTATTTTCTTAATCAGTTAGACAATAAGCGTAAATTAGCACTCCATCAATTGTCACATTATAATAATGAAGACAATTTGTTTATTAAATAGGACATAAATATGACATGGCTTTCTCGTGATGATAATTTTGATCCTGATAGCCTTGGCTTACCGGTAGTGGGGATCGCGGCTGAACTAGGTCAGCATGACTCAGGATTTCATCAACATGAGATGGGGCAATTATTATTTACCCAACAAGGGTGCATTAATATCACCCTGGCAGATCACCTATGCATACTTCCACCAACTCGGGTTGCCTGGATTCCACCACGTATTATTCATAGAGCAGAAATGAAAGGCTCTGTCGGGTATCGTTCGATTTATTTAGATGTAAATCAGATCGGATATTTAGCGGAACACGTTGAGGTATTGGAAGTTACACCTCTGTTACGTGCAATATTAGAACGAATAGCGCTGGCTCCCTTTAATATAGATTGGTTACATGGATCTGCTGCTAATCTATTGGCTGTTTGTCTTGATGAAATCCATCAGGCAAAAAGAGAACCGACACTATTACCGCTCCCTTTTGACCGTCGTTTGGCCCGTATTCCTCTGACCACACTGCCGCCGCCGCTCAAAATACTTGCCATGAATATCGGAGCCAGTGAGAAAACCATCAGTCGGATATTTCGCCGAGAAACAGGACTCAGTTACCAGCAGTGGCGGCAACAGTGGCGTTTGATCAAATCTATAGAATTACTGGCAAAACAGGGAAATTTGTCATCTGTCGCTAATGAATTAGCGTTTTCCAGTGATAGTGCTTTCATCCTATTTTTCAAAAAAATGACCGGTCGATCACCAAGGGAATATATGTCTGCTTATAAGGAACATAGTTATTGAGATAAACAGTTATTGAGGTAAATAGTTATTGAGATAATATACAAAGAATTGCCGACATCAAAATAACTATTCATCAAAAAAATGATTCACCATATGAACAGAGATGCCGGCAAATATATTAGATACAGAAGAAAACTAAATAAAAACCAATAACATTCTACGTATATAAAATATACTTATTAAAAGCTATTATTTTTCATCGTCATTTATCAGTTGATAAGATACAGCAATATTTGCTGCCTGACCAGCTAATGGGCTGTAATCACTGGACAAATATATCCCTGCAATATAGTGGCTTTCACCGACATAAAATTTCCTATACCGAGATGTTCCAGGAGAACCTAATGACAATGAACGACCATCTCTCAAAGTAAAGACCGCTTGATCAACAGCACCATTGCCCCATACTTCCAAACTGGTAATTCGACTACCATTCAGAGAAATAGATGACGTCTCACCAGATATTGTACCTAATTGATGGCGACTACCATCATCAAATACAACTGTCAGCCCTCCTACCCTCGCAGCCCCGCCAATACGCACAATATGTCCCGTTAACGAATCTATCCTTCTCCTTTTTCCTCCATTAAGAGCCGGTTTGAGAGGTGGAGCCATATCTTTCTCTGGAGTCAATGCCTGAATTCTGGCTTTTGCTGTTTGACGGTCAAAGAAAGTAGAATAACTTAAAACATCAACATAGATTCTATTATTTACAGACTCAGCTTCACTTAATCTATCCCAAATACTGATATATTCAATTCCATGTAACCGACAGTGACCATGAACAGACATCACATTATTTGCAACAGTATCAGCCGTCGAGTTATTAAGAGCATCATTTAGCTCTCTATCATATATATTATTAATATAGCTATTAGCCTGTTCTACCGTCTTTTTAATTAATCCTCGGACTTTTTCAATATCGATATTACTAAGCCCAATTTCATCTTTTCTCTCTAAACCAGCAACCCAATATGTTATCTGCATCATAACCGTAGTAGAAAACATGGGTAATATCTGATAGTTAACATCATCGGAAAAATTATTAAATTTTTTGTGATAACCGTCTATATTTTCTGCCAGGTTATTAAAAGCACTCCTCGCTTCTTCTGATCCTGGGTGCTTATCAAGAAGATCAGCAACGGTTGCCATCCGCTCTTGTATATATGCAATATCACCTGCAAGGATACCTTTAATCGTCTTTAACGCAGACTCCTCTATCATCCTTTCAATTTGTTTGACAATCCCTTCCCATATATTTTCTTTCGATTGAGGCCAGAATAAACCGACTAAAAAAGATATAGCAGGGCCAACTGAGGGTATAAAAGAGATTCCCCCTATGATTGCATTTTTTACAATGTCAGTAACATCCCACTCTAATGCACTCGTTTTTACCGCATATTCATTAGCTACAATGGTTCTTATGTCTAAAACATTTTCTGTCTGCATAATGAAACCCTTCAATTAAGATAAGATGTTTAGACCAAATTTGCCGTCACATAAGCAACTTTATCCGAGTTATTATAGATAACAAACTTACTATAATAAAAGGAGTTGCTAGGCACATTTAATACCTTATCTTCTCCTAATCCTACATCTATCGAACCAGACTCAAACCATTCAGAAGTAAAACTATGAGACCAGTAAAATTTAGCCGTAACACTATTTGCTAACCCTGTATTGACAACTCTCAGAGATTTTCTGGATTCTGGAATTATTGGCGTATCTATTCTAAATACTTCCACACTAGCATGAGGTGATATAGTCAGTTCACTCAAAGGACCAACTGCATTTAAGTCTTTATGTACTGGAACAGGAGAATTAGAATAAACTTCCGCTTTCTGTTCATCTGAATCAACAACAATGGTTATTCTAGACATATTTATTTTCCTCATTAAAATTTAAATAAAACCAACTCAACTTACATATAAACATTTTCAAAACACAGTATTACCACTTAATTAAAGATACTCTTTAACCATTATAGAACCACTATTACCTTTGAAATTTAATTCCCCAATATATTATGTGGACTTTACATACCACAATAACTCACCAGAACATTAAGATATCCATATTATAAGTTAGTTATTAATGAGACATATCTAAAACAAATCACAACAATATAAAACTATAGCAGAGATATAGTCCGTGTCAATGTCTTGATTCAATGAAATCACTATTATTTGCGAATTGCCAAAATGACATGAGATAAAAACAATATATAAAAAAATATTAAAATGGAAATTATTGACATTATGTTATTTACTCTAATTTAATAATGTTAATATTGGTTACTATAGTGCTACATAATTCTATTTTTTATTTTACAATTTTACCTTTATGCAGTGACTATAATAATTCACAAATTCACTCACAATATTAAAATTATAATAAATAAAACAGTCTATTATCTTGACCATATATTTTTATTATTTTCCAATCAACAATACCTTTATTACCAATTAATTATACCTTTTATAAGATAATGGATAAACATTCTTAAAAGCATATCCTTTCTGATAAAATAAAATTAGCTTCATAATAGCAAAGTAATTTTGACTGTAGACTTTAGCTACTCAAATATACTGAATACAATTAATTGACCTTTCATTACTCCACCAATAAACTATCCCCGTCATCTTTCAAGTTGCCTCTTTGTTGGCTACACTCACTCACCCCGGTCACATAGTTATCTATGCTCCCGGGGATTCGCTCCCTTGCCGTCGCGATGCATCTTGAAATCCATAGGGTATATATCGCTTAAAATATGACGAAAAAACACAGAAAAAAATAAGGGCAGATTTCAAAGCATTTGAAACCACACTCGTTGCCCCGCCCACAGATAATACCAAACTCAAATCATTATTAATGGCGTCCTCACCTTGGGAAAAAACAACCTTCCCAGTACTACGAGGATAATCAACCATCTTAATTTCCCTTCCTGTGAAAAAGAATACGTCTCTATCCTCCCAAATACGCATTTCTCACAGCTTCATTAACCAATAATGCAGACCCACTGTCTTCCAGTACGATCTTACCGTTTTCCAATACATATCCTCGGTCAGCCAATTTCAACGCCTGATTGGCATTCTGCTCAACCAAAAAGATTGTCATCCCCTCTTCCCTCAACTGCTGAATAGTATCGAAAATCTGAATAATCACTATCGGCGCCAACCCCAATGAAGGCTCATCCAGCAACAATAACTGTGGCTGGCTCATTAAAGCGCGGCCAATTGCCAACATTTGCTGTTCACCACCGGACATCGTTCCAGCCCGCTGGTGACGCCTTTCCTGTAAACGCGGGAATAAATCATAAACCCGCTCAAGGCGCTGCGGATACTGGGTCCTATCAGCAAAAAAGCCGCCCATTGCCAAATTCTCTTCCACTGTCATGCGAGCAAACACTCTGCGCCCCTCAGGAACAATCGCAATATCCTCACGCATAATACGAGATGTCGGCCATTGGGTGATCTCCTTACCACGAAAAATAATGGAACCTTCGGTTGCTCTGGGTTCACTACATAAGGTACTGAGCAACGTTGTTTTTCCTGCGCCATTTGCACCAATTAGAGTGACGATTTCCCCCTGCTGAATATTCAGGCTGACCTGATGTAATACCTGAACTTCTCCATAATGGGCAGATACCCGCTTAAATTCCAACATAATTAATACACCTCGCCCAAATATGCCCGGATAACATCCGGGTTGTTACGAATCTCTTCTGGCCGTCCTTGCGCCAAAGACATTCCCTGATTAACAACATAGATACGATCTGATATTCCCATCACCAATTTCATATCATGCTCGATCAACAATACGGAAACTTGATGATATTCCCTCAATTCAGCAATTAAAGCATTTAGCTCTGCTGTCTCTTTCGGATTCAGACCCGCAGCGGGTTCATCCAGCATCAAAATCCGCGGACGAGCTACCATACAGCGGGCAATCTCCAAACGCCGTTGCTGACCGTATGCCAGATTACCGGCCTGTCTGTTTGCCAGTGGTAATAAACCAATCCGTTCCAGCCAAGTTATGGCCCGATCTACAGCCTTAGATTCTGCCCGGCGGAATGCCGACGTTTTAAAAAGACCGGCCAAAAGGCCCCTTTTCAGGTGCTGATGCTGCGCTACTAATAGATTTTCAATCACCGTCATCTCTCGGAACAACCGCACATGCTGGAATGTTCTGATAATGCCCATACATGCAATCGCCTGCCCAGATAACCCTTCCAGATGTTTCTCCCGCAGCTTTATGGTACCGCTAGTCGGACAGTAAAATCCTGTCAGACAATTAAAGATCGTGGTTTTCCCGGCACCATTAGGGCCAATAAGAGAAACAATTTCCCCCTGATTTAGCCTCAAGGCAATGTTGTTAACCGCCAGCAAGCCACCGAAGCGCATGGTCAGATCGGAAACTTGCAATAATGGCGTTGCACTCATGCTTGCTTTCCTCTCTGTACCTGCCGTTCCAATTTAACATGACGGCGTTTTGTCGGTAGCAACCCTTGCGGGCGCCAAATCATCATCAATACCATCATTGCCCCTAGCAGCAACATGCTGTAGGCATTCAGGTCACGCATCATCTCACGGGAAACCACCAACAAAACGGCCGCCAGAATCACCGCAGTCTGTGAGCCCATCCCACCGAGTACTACAATCGCCAGCACAAAAGCAGATTCAGCAAACGTGAAGGACTCCGGGCTGACGAACCCCTGCCGGGCAGCAAATAAAGTACCGGCAAAACCAGCAAATGCAGCACTGATAGTAAATGCAGCCAGTTTAATTCGGGTTGGACTTAAACCAAGAGAGCGACAAGCAATCTCATCTTCACGCAGCGCTTCCCATGCCCGGCCTAATGGCATACGCAGTAGCCGATTAATAATAAATACTGTCAGTATTACCAACAGTAACACCACCAGATAGAGGAAGATGACCCGATCACTAGGATCGTATTTCAAACCAAAGAAGTTGTGGAAAGTATCCCAACCTCCCTCTTTCACACCGCGGTTAAATTCCAACCCGAAGAAAGTCGGTTTTGGGATCTGACTGATACCATTCGGACCGCCGGTTATTTCAGTATTATTCAACAGTAGAATGCGAACAATTTCACCAAAACCAAGGGTAACAATTGCCAGATAGTCACCTCGCAATCGCAATACCGGAAAGCCTAACAACAGCCCCGATAAAGCCGCCGTTAACCCCGCCAGCGGCAAGCTTTGCCAAAACCCTAATCCGTAATAGTGACTCAGCAAAGCGTAGGTATAAGCGCCGATAGCATAAAAACCGGCATACCCAAGTACCAGCAACCCCGACAAACCAACCACGACATTCAAACCCAACCCTAGCATGACATAAATTAACGTCAACGTAGCAATATCAACACTACCACGGGATACAATAAACGGCCAGATAATTGCAGCAATAATGACCAATATTGCCAGTAACTTTTGCCCTTTGGTTGAGCCATCGAAATCCGGCAACGACCAATTTTTAATCGGTACTTTCTTCATTGTCTGCTGAACAACTGGACGCAATAGCTGGAACAGAAAAACAACCGCACAGCCAATACCAATCCATAACCATCGCACTTCTTCGGCACGATGGACGACCAACTTCGTACCGTCCAGCGACAACTGCATCCCCATCATAAAGACAGACAACACAAATAAAACGACTGAGGCGATAACGGCATTCATCCAATTGGCATGTTTCATACTTTTTCTACCTCTGGACGGCCTAAAATTCCAGTGGGCATAAACAACAGCACAACAATGAGCAGAGCAAAGGAAACGGCATCTTTATATTCTGTGCTCAAATAAGCAGAAGTTAGGGCTTCTGAAATTCCCAAGATCAAGCCACCAATCATCGCTCCCGGGATACTGCCAATTCCTCCCAATACTGCTGCGGTGAAAGCTTTCATTCCTGCCATAAAACCGATATACGGATTTATCACACTGTAGAACTGCCCCAACAAAACACCGGCTACCGCGGCCATTACCGCACCGATAACAAAGGTCAAGGAAATCACTCTGTTAGTATTGATCCCCAACAAACTGGCCATTTTCAGATCTTCCGCGCAAGCACGGCAGGCACGTCCCATACGGGAATAGCGAATAAACAGTGTCAATATCAGCATGGCAAGAAATGTCACTATCCAGATGGTCAGTTGCATTGCGCTAAGACTGGCAGAAAATCCATCGCTTTCACCTAATACCCACTGTCCGGTAATCAGGCTCGGCAAGGCCAGATCGCGAGAACTTTGTGACAGGCTGACATAGTTTTGCAAAAAAATAGACATCCCAATCGCTGAAATCAGGGCAATAAGGCGCTTGGAATGGCGAACAGGTCTGTAAGCCACTCGTTCAATACTCCAACCATAAGCAGCGGCAATGACAATTGATGTTAAAAAAGCGGCAGTAATCAGCAACCAGCCCAAATCAACTCCCATCATGATCAGAGCCGCAATCACAATAAAGGAGACATAGCTACCAATCATATAAACTTCACCATGAGCGAAGTTAATCATCCCGATAATGCCGTAAACCATCGTATAACCAATGGCAATCAATGCATAAGTACTACCCAGAGTCACTCCATTTAACATCTGTTGTAAAAAATAGAGAAATTGCTCCGACATACGTTGTACCTCTGGAATAGCAGCGCCTGACAAACAGGCGCTGACGACCATTCTGACGACTTTACTTCACAGAAGTGGAAGAACCATCTGCATGCCATTCAAAAATACCGAATTCGAACCCTTTTAGATCGCCAACGGCATTCCAGCTCAGTGTTCCCATGACGGTATCCACTGGATTCGCTTTCAGGTCTTTCACCAAATCCGTCGGTTCCATACTACCGGTACGGTTCATCGCCGCAGCCAGAGATTGCAGAGCAGCATAAGTTGTCCAGACGAACGGACCTGTCGGATCGCTTTTCTTACCTTTGATCGCCTCAACAATAGCTTTGTTTACCGGCACCTGATCGTAACGCTTAGGTAATGTGACTAACATGCCCTCGGAAGCGACTCCGGCGATATTGGATAGTGAGGAGTTACCCACGCCTTCCGGCCCCATAAAACGAATATTCAGACCGGACTGCTTAGCCTGACGCAGAATTTGCCCCATTTCAGGGTAGTAGCCGCCAAAATAGACAAAATCCACATTTTCTTTTTTCAGGCGGGCAACCAGAGCCGAAAAATCTTTATCACCAGCCGTGACGCCTTCAAACAGGACAATATTGGCTCCCGCTTTTTTCAACTTATCGAGAACAGATCGCGCTAGCCCCTCACCGTATTGCTGTTTATCATGAACAATAGCTATACGCTGAGGTTTAATCTTTTCAGCAATATATTTCGCAGCCGTTGGCCCCTGATCAGAATCCAGCCCGGTAGTACGCAGAATCATCTGGTAGCCACGAGTTGTCAGATCGGCATTGGTTGCCGCTGGTGTAATCATTATGACACCTTCATCTTCGTAGATGTCAGATGCCGGTTGAGTAGACGAAGAGCATAAGTGGCCGATAACATAACGAATGTTATCATTAATCACTTTATTCGCGACGGCTACAGCCTGTTTCGGGTCACACGCATCATCATATTCAACGCCCACCAGCTTATTGCCATTAATGCCCCCTTTAGCATTGATATCTGCAATTGCCTGACGGGCGCCAGTAAATTCCATATCACCATATTGCGCAACTGGACCAGACATTGCCCCCACAATCGCCACTTTGATCTCTTGCGCCCACAGTGAGTGACTCATCATCATGACAATACAACCTGCTAATAGGCTTTTACCTGTTATGACTTTCATTTTATTTATCCCCGTGTTGTTATTAATCTAATTTATTGTGCTTACCTTTTAGATCTCCGATTATCTAATGGGATAACCGTGATCTTTTGTGATCGCTGATTAGATAAAGTAATTTTTATGAATAAGATTTTATTTTTCATGTTATTAAAATAGCATTTCGTGCTTAAAATCAAATGAACAAGGTAGCTAAAAGCATTAATTACAGAATAAAATACCGCCAAAATTGATTGGAATTTAGACAAAATATAGTGTGATATTCTGGTTAAATATTAGTAAAGCAATCTTTCGCTCGAAATATCGATCATGTTAAAAACATTTTTCCAGTAATGTATAAAAGCGGTTACACGACACTCCATTGAGCTATTCAACTAAAATTAATATGGAAAAACCATGAAGCTAACTATTGAACAACTTACTGTTTTATCAACACAAGATACGATTGATCTGAAAAAAATATGGCCTCAGCAAACACCTGAACAGTGGCAAATCTATCTAAAAAACGGCAATAAACTGTTCGCTGCCCGTTTTAATGATAGATTACTAGCCGCAGTAAAAGTGACTTTCAATGATCAATCCGGCCTGCTTAAAGATTTATGTGTCCGTGAAATAACACGCCGCCGGGGAGTGGGTTTATATTTGATAAATGAAATAAAAGTTCAACATCCCACCATTAACCAGTGGAAATTAAACCTTGAAAAGTTTTCCGATGCTAACGACCCGGCATTAAAAGGTTTTATGAATGCTTGTGGTTTTTACTACGACCCCAAGTCAAATTCTTATTCTAGCTGACCCATTTTCCAGACCGCCGCCACATTGCGGGCAGTCACCCTCAAATTCTCATGCCCGCAAGCAAGAGCGTCAGAAAGAGAACAAACGCCGGGCATAATTGAGAAAACAGCATCCAATCCGTGCTCATGAACGATGCTATAGTTCTGACTTATACTGCCAACCAATGCGATGGTTGAAATAGCATACTTTTTGGCGATACGAGCAACACCAATCGGCGTTTTACCGTAAATAGTCTGGCTGTCCATTCGGCCTTCACCAGTAATAACCAGATCAGCGCTTTGGACTACCTTTTCCAATTCCAGCGTGGAGATAATAATATCAATGCCCGGTTGCAATTTAGCGTCCAACCAACCAAGTAAAGGAACGCCCATTCCCCCTGCTGCTCCCGCACCGGGTACGTCAATGACCTTACTGCCGGTCAGTAATTCAATTTTCTCACCATAATGGCGCAGAGCCGCGTCCAATTCTTTCACCATCTCTGGCGTCGCCCCTTTCTGCGGCCCGAAAATAACAGATGCGCCAAACTCACCACATAACGGGTTAGTCACATCACAGGCGACGATAATTTCAGTCTGTCTCAAACGCGCATCCAAACCAGAAAGATCAATTTTAGCAAGCCGACTTAACGCAGCCCCGCCAAGCTCCAGCTCTTTTCCATCAGAATCAAGCAAACAGGCCCCCAACGCCTGCATCATACCGGCACCGCCATCATTAGTCGCACTACCGCCAATCCCTAAAATTATCTTTCTGACACCTTTATTTAAAGCGGCCAACATCAGCTCACCGGTACCATAAGTCGTAGTTATCAGCGGATTGCGCTTTTCCATCGGCACCAAATGCAAGCCAGAAGCCGCCGCCATTTCAATAACAGCGGTTTCTCCATCACCTAGTACGCCGAAAAAACTATCCACCGGCTGATTTAACGGACCAGTAACCGACAGGTGTACAACTCTCCCATTGGTGGCTGCAACCATCGATTCAACCGTACCTTCACCGCCATCTGCCATCGGCAATTTAATGTATTCGGCTTGTGGATAGATTTCCCTAAATCCTTGCTCTATCGCTTCAGCGGCCTGTAAGGCGCTGAGACTTTCTTTAAATGAATCAGGCGCAATAATAATTTTCATAGATCCTCCGCAAGGAAACCCTCGACTTTAGAGAGTGTCGCAAAAAGCCAGCATTGAAAATAAACTCACAGATTGTGTATAAAAAGCCCTGGGCCTATGTGGCGCCAGACTAGGCGCCATACTGGCCAGCGGGATCTGATAAATTATGATCCAATAAAACCAGAGTGATCCACAATGTTTCATGTGTGACATTTAATGTACATAATGTACATATGGTAAAAAAATATTTTTCAATATTATAATCATAAATGGGTATGCCCATTATAACTGGGTATACACATTGACCACAATTTATGGGTAATTTAGGAGGTGATATGAAAAGAATAGGGTTTGTATTGTTGGTGTTATTCTTCGGCATGGCTGTTTTCCCTGCGAGCGCTAACAATGGGCACAGTAACTGCCGCCACGGGCCGTATATTGAATCGGGCAAGTGGATAAAGCGCTTTGGCAAGATGACACTGGCGGTTGTGCCAACCAAATGTGGCCGCAATCTTCACTTCGGTAGAACCAATGAGGCATTCAAAGAACTAGAGCGTAAGTTCAGCAACAGCCCACACTGGTACAATACGAAAGGTATGCGTAATCAGTTCGACTGCCACGTGGATATTGCCCGTAACAAAGATAAATGGAATCTCGATCCTTACCGTAAACATGTGGGGTATAGAGCAACGAAAAAAGCTGGCTGCAATCCATAATAATATCGTAAAAAAGGAGCAAAGGAGCTGAATCAGCTCCTTTGCTTTTCTGGCGATGCTCCCAATTTAGCAAAAACCGCCGTAAGCCTTCGTCCAGTGCGAATGGGGATCGTAACGCCTGCAATACACATATTTCATAGAATTAACTGAGTGAGATGACAACTGTGAAAAATGAAATAAAAAAGGCGATAAACCATTATCGCCCTTTTAATTTATTCATTGTGAACACGTTAACGCAAAATCACGCTATTTACGCCTCAATGGCTACACGCAATTTTTTCATGGCATTTTTTTCAAGCTGACGTACACGCTCCGCAGAAACACCATATTTATCCGCCAGCTCTTGCAGGGTAGATTTATTGTCATCATCTAACCAGCGGCAACGGATAATGTCCTGACTGCGCTCGTCTAAACTTTCTATCGCTACCGATAATTTATCAGCCGCATGGTTTTCCCAATTGTCCTCTTCAATGCCGTCTGCAAAATCAGAAGCTTTATCTTGAAGATACAGCACTGGCGCAACCGGTTGACCTTCCTGACTATCATCATCGGCAGACATATCAAACGCCATATCCTGCGCTGACATACGAGATTCCATCTCACGCACATCTTTACTGGTCACACCAAGTTCTTTGGCGACCATTTCTACTTCGTCCTGATTGAACCACCCTAAGCGCTGTTTAGTTTTACGCAGGTTAAAAAACAGCTTACGCTGTGCTTTAGTTGTTGCAACTTTAACAATACGCCAATTACGCAGTACATATTCATGGATTTCAGCTTTAATCCAGTGAACGGCAAAAGAAACCAGACGCACCCCAACTTCCGGGTTAAAACGACGTACTGCTTTCATCAGGCCAATATTCCCTTCCTGAATTAAATCCGCCTGAGGCAGCCCATAACCAGCATAGCTACGAGCGACATGAACAACGAAGCGCAGATGAGACAGAATCAGCTTCTTAGCTGCATCCAGATCTCCCTGGTAATGCAGCCTTTCAGCCAGTTCCTTCTCTTCCTCTGCTGTCAGCATTGGATAGGTATTAGAGGCACGGATATAGCCCTCCAGACTTCCTTGAGGAACTAACGCTAAGGTTTGCATTTCTTTGGCCATTCAAATCCTCTCAAATAAGGCTCAAATCGTTAGTATGGATTAGATTACATCTATGAACCAACGTTCAACATACAGCGGTACAGTCTATCACCAGAATGTGCATATTCAAGTTACAGATCCGTGGAAGAGTAATAATTTTAGCACCGACCATCCCTATAACGGGATCGCAGAACAAAAAATAACAGATAGTTTTATCTTTATGCAACTAACTTTATTTGTACTATCTCCTACAAATATTAATTCCATTTCATAAAAGTACCCGTCAGGTTCACTAAGAGAGTACAAGCACCTTTTTAATTAATTCTACACAGTAGAAAATCGTGATTTTGGATTTAAGTCAGTGAATAAGAAACTCTTACCTAAGGAAAAAAGGAGATGATTATTGCGTTGTCAGGCTGATCTCGCTCAGCCTGTTGAAAAGATTATCGTTTTATTCTGGCGTAAAATGGCGCAAATGCTGAGTTGTCGCCAACCAGGCAGCGGCCCAACCAATCATCGCGGAGAGCAAAACCAGCAGCAGGGACTCATCCCATGAAAGCCCATGTAAATTAAATGTCGTGCCAAACACGCTGGCAACCTGGGTGACAACATCAGAAAGTTTCCACACCAACAGGGCAGACAGAATTAACGATAAAATTGCCCCCAAAGCCCCCAACAAAACACCGCCATTGAGGAACGGGCGCAAAATAAAGCCATCCGTTGCACCAATAAGCTTCATCACGTTAATCGTATCACGATGACTGAAAATAGTGAGACGCACACTATTACCAATGACCAAAAACAGCGCAACGATCATCAGAATACCGATCACTGTCGCAATCTGACCGATAAGACCTGTCAGCGCCGCCAGACGAGCAAACCAGCTATCATCCATCCGAACTTCTTCAATACCTTTAACCTGAGAAACTCTGTCACGCAGCGTGGTTAACGTCTGTGAACTCTGAAAATCGATTTTCGGTGTGATAATAGCCACCGCGGGCAACGGATTCTCTTCCAGCATATCCAGCGCGTTACCAAAACCAGACCAAGCGCGGAATTCTGTCATAGCTTCCTGACGTGAGAGATAGTTGACATTATCCACACCATCAAGTGCTTTTAGATCAGTTATTAATTTCTGAGCACTGCTATCATCCAGTGATTTATCGAGATATACCGTCAGTTGAGGGGTGGGATACCATTTTTCCGCAGCCTGGCTGACATTCTTCCACACAATGTAACAAACACTTGGTAATGTCAGGGAGATCGCAATCACCATCACCGTCAACAACGTTGCCAACGGCTGACGTGACATATCTGTCAACGTATTTATCCAAGCATAGCGCCACTGCTCGCGCCATCCTCCTTGTAAAACTTTACTTTTCGATCTTGTTACTTTCCCCGCTGCCTTACGCACATTTTTAACCATGATGCTCTCCCGCCATACGGCCCTGGCTCAGAGTCAGGATACGATATTTCCGTCTTTCGATCAGTGCCATATCATGGGTCGCTATCAGCACTGTCACTCCTACCCGATTAAATTCTTCAAACAGTCGTAAAATCCCCTCTGACAACTCACCATCCAAATTACCGGTAGGTTCATCCGCCAATAAAACAGTCGGCTTATTCACAACTGCACGAGCAATGCCGACACGTTGTTGTTCTCCCCCTGAAAGCTGAATTGGGAAATTTTTCGCTTTGTCCAGCAGACCAACCTTATCCAGAGCCGCAGAAGTCCGACGACGGATATCTTCCGAACTGGCGCCTGAAATAATCAGCGGCATTGCCACATTATCGTATACCGTCCGATCCAGCAGCAGATGATGATCCTGGAAAATCATACCAATCTGCCGACGCAGAAAAGGTACCTCACGGCTTTTTAACCGACTGATATCATGACCGGCAAACCAGATATGCCCGGCGCTAGGCCGCTCAATGCCACAGATGAGTTTCAGCAAGGTACTTTTACCTGCCCCTGAGTGACCGATTAGAAATGCCATTTCCGCAGGGCGCAAATGAAAATCCACCCCTTGCAGGGCTTGCCGTCCCCCCAGATAAGCTTTACTGACCTGTTCAAAGCGAATCATAGGTAATTAATCCTCTCGGGCAAAAAGTGCCTCTATAAAGTCGTCTGCCTTAAATGGCCGTAGATCTTCAATTCCTTCACCAACCCCAATATAACGGATAGGAATTTCAAATTGATCAGCAATGGCGAAAATTACCCCACCTTTGGCAGTACCATCCAATTTTGTCAATGAGATACCTGTCAACCCAACAGCTTCATGGAACAGCTTAGCCTGACTTATCGCATTCTGACCGGTACTCGCATCCAATGTCAGCATAATTTCATGTGGAGCATTTTCATCCAGTTTTTTCATCACCCGGACAATCTTCTTTAATTCTTCCATCAGATGAGATTTATTTTGCAAACGACCGGCGGTATCTGCAATGAGTACATCTACACCTTTAGCTTTAGCTGACTGAATAGCATCGAAAATCACGGAAGCGGGATCAGCGCCAGTATGTTGTGCTACCACCGGAATATGGTTACGTTCCCCCCACACCTGTAGCTGTTCAACGGCGGCGGCACGGAAGGTATCTCCGGCTGCCAGCATGACAGATTTACCTTGTGCCTGGAATTGACGAGCCAATTTACCAATGGTCGTGGTTTTTCCCACACCATTAACACCAACCATCAAAATGACGTATGGTGTTTTTCCTTCAATGTCCAAAGGCTGATTCACTTTAGTCAGAATACCAGACATCTCTTCTTTGAGTTTGGCATACAAGGCTTCTGCATCTTTTAGCTCTTTACGGCTGGCATGCTCTGTCAAACTGCTAATGATTTTACGGGTAGTATCAACACCAACATCGGCAATTAATAACTGCTCTTCCAATTCATCAAACAGATCATCATCAATCTTTTTACCACTGAATAGGCTAAGAAAACCGGACCCTAGATTCTGACGAGTTTTAACCAAACTGCGTTTCAAACGAGAGAAAAAGCCCTCTTTAGTCGGGCGCTCTTGCTCTTTTAATATAACTGGCGTTAGCTGTTCACTTTGTACTTGTTCCGCCGCCAATCTTGCGGCTTCCTCAGCTAAACGCTGTTGTTCTGCCTGCTCCGCCGCTAACCTTGCGGCTTCCTCGGCCAAACGTTGCTGTTCTGCCTGCTCCACCGCCAACCTTGCGGCTTCCTCAGCTAAACGCTGTTGTTCTGCCTGCTCCGCCGCCAACCTTGCGGCTTCCTCAGCTAAACGCTGTTGTTCTGCCTGCTCCGCCGCCAACCTTGCGGCTTCCTCGGCCAAACGTTGCTGTTCTGCCTGCTCCGCCGCCAACCTCGCGGCTTCCTCGGCCAGACGTTGCTGTTCTGCCTGCTCCGCCGCCAACCTCGCGGCTTCCTCAGCTAAACGCTGTTGTTCTGCCTGCTCCGCCGCCAACCTCGCGGCTTCCTCGGCCAAACGTTGCTGTTCTGCTTGCTCTGCCTGCTCCGCTGCCAATTGTTCTTCTTTTTGCTGCTCTTCCTGACGGCCACGCCCGAACCAGGAGAAAAAGCCTCTTTTTTTCTCTTTTGCCATTAGCCACTGCACTCCTCAAGGTTAAATCATGGCGTTACAACAAGGAATAATAACGAAATTAGAGTCAGTCTAACATTTTCGTAATAGCTCAACACATATCAATCATGAATTTCATGGTAAATTAATGCCTGTAAGTCTTAACAACTGTTACGCAAATTATGGCAAAGAAACCACAACGGCAATCGATGGGACAAATCCGTATTATTGGCGGAAAATGGCGAGGCCGGAAATTACCTGTACCGGATAGCCCCGGATTACGTCCAACGACAGATCGCGTCAGAGAAACGCTATTTAACTGGCTAGCCCCGGTTATTCAGGAAGCACACTGCTTAGATTGCTATGCAGGAAGCGGAGCACTTGGATTAGAGGCACTTTCTCGTTATGCAGCACAAGTTACCCTGATTGAATATGAACGTAATATAGCCAAACAGCTTTCCACGAATTTGGATTTGCTCAGTGCCCAAAATGCCAAGGTCATAAACGACAGTGCATTAACCTATTTATCCCAATCAGGAAAACCCTACGATGTCGTTTTCCTTGATCCTCCTTTTCGTAAAGGCATGCTTAACGAAACCATAAAATTATTGGAAGAGCAAAATTGGCTGGCGGATGAAAGCTGGATTTATGTTGAGGCTGAATCTGAATCAACGGCGATTGATGTGCCTGTTAACTGGCAACTTCATCGTGAAAAAGTCGCCGGACAAGTCGCATACCGGCTCTATATCCGTTATTTACCTGCATAATGATTACCTTGGAGTAACACTGATGTTTATTCAATTGGGCAAACTGTTAATGATCTGCGTTTGGGGATTTCTGATCTTTAACCTGATCCATCCATTTCCAAAACCATTGAAGTATTTTATGGATGTCGCCATGATTTTCATGGTGGTCATGCATGCATTTCAAATGCTGCTTCTGAAAGCCAGTCAGCCAAAAGAGCAAAAACTCTCTAGCCTGATGCAAACCAAAATCTTCTTTTTTGGTGTCTTTGAGCTACTGTCAATGCAGAAAAAACAACGGAAAGAGTAAAAGCCATCACCTCAAATAGTGGTCACAGCCCCACAACACCCGGAAAGTATATACAATTATGTGAGGAATGATTCATTTCATTCCCCTTTCCGGTATGAGTCCAAAAACTGTCGCCATCTATCTCAAACAGATAAACCATTTTTTAATTCACTGCCTATTTCCGCACAGATACTTAAACCAATCATCATTATTTCAGTATATATTCTGATAGTAAGAGAGCTGACCCCTTATCCATCACTTATTTAAGGAACGAAGATGAGCTGGCCATTTATCGCAGTATTTTTTTCTGGTTGGTTGTATGTTGACGCAGCTTACCGTGGTCCAAACTGGCAAAGGTGGCTATTTAGGCCAATCACTTTACTATTGTTGTTATTGTGGGCATGGCAAGCGCCTGAGCTGCATATTTCAGGTTATTTAATCTGTCTTGGGTTATTGACTGCTTTAATATCAGATGCCCTGCGCATGCTCCCCAGTAAGTATTCACTATTCTCTCTAAGCACATTATTACTCTGTTATCTGCTCTACACGATAAGCTTTGTATCACAGATGAATTTCAGTTTCTTCTTCCCGTTGCCATTAATTTTGCTGGTTCTAGGTTCCATTATTCTGCTGGTTATTTGGAATAAACTGGAGGAAATGCGCTGGCTGGTTGTTGCCTCTGTCGTTATGCTCCTGATAATGGTGTGGATGGCAGGTGAGCAATACTTCTCCCTTAATACAGCGTATGGTTTCTCTCTGTTAGCAGGCACTATCTTGTTGTTACTGTCACATAGTTTCTGGTTGATTAACCATTACCGGTTCCAATTCAAATCTTCTAAGGCGATTGTGGCAACCTGTTATTTTATCGGTCATTTTCTAATTATTCGTTCCCTTTATCTTTAAGAGAAAAATTATATTGAAAATGAACAACCGTACTCAGTCGCACAATTTACCCATTTATTTTCTTTTTTTGTTTGACTCTAGAGTAGGCTCCAAAGTGTAGAGTTTGCTCATTATCTTTGAGTTAACTCTGTTCAGGGGGAGTCCATGTACTCAAATTCAAACAAAAATAGTGCTCATCAACATAACCACCAGCATGGAAGCTGCTGTGCGACTACCGCTTGTTCAGATCAGGCTAAACAAGTTAGTGAGCATTTACATAATCATGAACATGGTAAGACTTGCTCACATAAGCATAGCCATTCCCATGATGCACAAGAGACACAAGCACCTGAGCTTTTGGCGAGCCAACGTTTCAGTTGGGTGGTTAATGGTATGGATTGTCCAAGCTGCGCCCGAAAAATTGAAACCGCGGTCAGCAAAATTCCAGAAGTGAAACAAGCCAAGGTTCTATTCGCCACAGAAAAGCTAGTCGTGGATGCGGATACAGATATCCGTTCGGCAGTTATTCAAGCCGTTAATCAGGCTGGATTTGCTCTACGCAATTCCGATTCAAGTCAGAAAGCAGCAAAAAGCAGCCGCTGGAAAGAATTTGCCCCGATCATCACTCTTTCACTGATGATGCTGATAAGTTGGGGAATCTCTCACATCAATCCCTCATTTGGCCGTATTGCCTTTATTATCACCACCGTGATTGGATTGGCGCCTATCGTTACCAAAGCCTGGCAGCTCATACGATCAGGCACGCCATTCGCCATTGAAACATTAATGAGTGTTGCCGCCATCGGTGCGCTGTTTATCGACGCCACCGCTGAAGCGGCAATGGTACTACTGCTGTTTATGCTTGGTGAAATGTTGGAAGCTTATGCTGCCGGCCGTGCTCGTCGAGGGGTTAGTGCATTGATGGCATTGGTGCCCGAAGAAGCATTACTGGTAAAAAATGGTGAGAAAAGAACTGTTCCAGTTTCAGACCTTCGTCCTGGCGATATTATTGAGATTGCTCCCGGCGGACGTTTACCCACTGACGCAGAATTACTCAATTCATTCGCCAGCTTTGATGAAAGCGCGCTGACAGGCGAATCTATTCCGGTTGAACGAATGCAGGGAGAAAAAGTTCCGGCAGGTTGTTTGTCCGTGGATCGTGCCGTCCAAATGAAAGTGCTGTCCGAACAGGGCAACAATGCCATTGACCGTATTCTGCAACTAATTGAAGAAGCCGAAGAACGCCGCGCACCGATTGAGCGCTTCATTGACCGTTTTAGCCGGATTTACACTCCGCTGATTATGCTGTTTTCTGCGTTGGTTATCATCATTCCACCGACTGTATTCAGCCAACCTTGGGAAACATGGATCTACCGAGGTCTGACTTTACTACTGATCGGTTGCCCTTGTGCTTTGGTGATTTCCACACCCGCCGCGATTACCTCTGCCCTTGCAGCCGCAACCCGCCGAGGCGCCTTGATTAAAGGCGGTGCGGCGCTGGAGCAATTGGGACTAATCACCACAATCGCTTTTGATAAAACCGGTACGCTGACCGCCGGTAAACCACAAGTCACAGATGTACAACCAGTAGAAAATATCAGCGAATCTCAGTTATTAACTTTGGCTTCCGCAGTAGAAAGTGGCTCTCACCACCCACTGGCTAAAGCCATTTTGCAATACGCAGAAAGTAAACAGGTTAATATCACCGAAGCTGAACAGCGTAAAGCGTTGGCGGGGGTTGGTGTTGAAGGTCAGTTAGACGGTAAGCGAATTCTCGTCAGCGCACCCGGAAAACTGCCAGAAAATACGTTATCTGATCATTGGAAACAAAAAATTGTTCAGTTAGAAGGTTGCGGTAAAACCGTTGTCGCCGTGATGCATGATGAACAATTTACTGGCCTTATCGCAATGCAAGATACGTTACGTCAAGATGCCATTGATGCTATCCGTTTACTGAAAGATCAAGGCATTAAATCAGTAATGTTGACGGGGGATAACCCACGCGCCGCAACGGCAATTGCAGGTCAGTTAGGAATAGATTTCCGCGCCGGGCTAATGCCGGAAGATAAAGTCAAGGCAGTCATTGCATTGAATAAAGATCACAACACAATGATGGTCGGCGACGGCATCAATGACGCACCCGCAATGAAAGCTTCCAGTATCGGTGTAGCGATGGGAAGCGGTACCGACGTCGCTCTGGAAACCGCAGACGCGGCATTGACTCACAACCGTCTGACAGGTTTGTCGGAAATCATCACCCTTTCCCGCGCAACGCATAATAATATCCGCCAAAACATAGCTATTGCCTTGGGACTAAAAGGAATCTTCCTCGTCACCAGCTTATTGGGTATCACAGGCTTGTGGATGGCGGTATTGGCGGATTCTGGCGCAACCGCTCTTGTGACGGCAAACGCGGTAAGGTTATTGAGGATTAAGCTGAAATAACGAAAATCGCCTAGCTACTAAGGATATGAGTCTTATTACCGGCTCATATCCTATGCTATAGCAAGATGAATTCAGTGATAAAAGTTCATTGACGTTCGAAGGCATGGTAAAAAGCAAAAGCGTTCATTTCTCAACCTGGCTGTTATATTCAGAGTTGGCTCTCTTTTTTCCGAACCAGATAGCGATAAGGCATTTGTTCCGTTTCTTGCGCAACCAACTGGTGCTCCATAAAACGGCAGAAACTAGGAATATCCCGCATAGTTGCTGGATCATCAGCAAGAATTAATAACATCTGCCCTGCTTCCATATGACGCACGGTTTTCCGTACCATCATCACCGGTTCAGGACAGCGAAGCCCTTGTGTATCAAGGGTCTTGTCTGGATTAATAAACACATCGGGCATAACTTATCTCTACAATTTCAGGCAATCTATGGAACTGGATTATATTATAAAAAAGCTAGCAAAAATTAACTTTACATACAGGCATTTTGAATTTGTGTACAACCGACGTATCATGTGAGGCGCCGTCAGTTAAAACGGCAGATATTTGATTGGGTTCCCTCACCCCATTTTCCAAAAAGGTACAATATGTTTTTATCAACTACAATTACACAACAACGCGCTACTGCTTTAATTTGGCTTTCGCTATTTCACATTCTGATTATTATTTCCAGTAATTATCTGGTGCAACTCCCCGTCTCTATTTTCGGTTTTCATACCACCTGGGGAGCCTTTACTTTTCCATTTATTTTTCTTGCAACTGATTTGACGGTTCGTATCTACGGCGCACCACTGGCAAGACGAATCATTACCACCGTCATGCTTCCCGCATTGCTGATCTCTTATATAATTTCTGCCCTATTTTTCCAAGGCGTGTGGCAAGGGTTTACCGCGCTGACTGAATTCAATCTGTTTGTTGCCCGTATTGCCTGCGCCAGCTTTATGGCTTACTTCCTTGGGCAGATACTGGATGTATACGTCTTCAATCGTCTGCGCCGGAGACGTAATTGGTGGGTCGCTCCCGCAGCGGCGATGTTCTTCGGCAACTTACTTGATACCCTTGCCTTTTTCTCCATCGCTTTCTATCGCAGTACCGATGCTTTCATGGCTGCTAACTGGGTCGAGATTGGGTTAGTCGATTACTGCTTCAAACTATTAATTTGCTTACTCTTTTTCCTACCCGCTTACGGCATTTTGCTAAACCTGATTCTCAAATATTTCTTTAACTATCAAACTAATAGTACCTATATTCAAGTGCGCTGATTTTTATACGCCCGACAAATACCTGTCTCTTAATCAGATCGCCTGATTAAGAGATTAGACAAAGCAATAACTTGCCGCCCTGCCCTAATAATTCGATATTATGTCAGTGATATTACTACGATTTCCTATTCTAATTTCGCTTTTTCTGTTAACTTTACTCTTATCAATTAATAAAACTGATTGTAATGCTCGTTTTACAAGAATCTCTTTAAATTCAGCATTATCAATATTCGAATCCCATAAATCACCATTTGCATCAATGCCATCACAGGAAAAAATAAATAGATCGATCTCTAAATTTTTTAATTGTGCAATAAGTGATGAACTAATATAACAAGCATATTTACGATGCAGCACTCCCCCTGAACTGATTAATTGAATATTTTTCTTCTTTGATAATTCATGACAAATACGAATACTATTGGTAAAAATAGTAATATTAATATCAGGAAGTTGTTTTGCCAGATACCAACATGTTGAACTTGCATCAAGTGCGATTATCATTCCTTCGTTTATCCAAGCCACAGCTTGTTGAGCAATAAGTGATTTACTCGAAAAATGGCTTTTAACCCGCATGTTAAAAGAGTCACCATTATCCTGTGTTTCCCTGTTTAAGCTTTTTGCTCTTCCATGCAGACGAAGAAGATAACCATGCTCTTGAAGAAATCGCAGATCCCGACGTATTGTCTCTTTACTCACTTGTAAAACTACGGAAAGTTCAGTAGTTGTTAATGATTCATGGTGATGAAGAAAATCCATGATTTTTTGATGACGTTCATTTCTCATAAAGGAATCCCTTTGATATTGGGACAGAATAGGATGATTCTGCCCAATATCAGCATTAGAAAACCACACCTTGTTTAGCAATATATTTCCACATTTAGTCGTTTTCTCTGTGACGATGATAGCAAAAACGTTACCATTTCCTACTTTAACCGGCATGTTTAAAAGCGACGAATAGAAGAAATAAATAGGACAATTATCTTTAACGAAAGATTACCTATTTTTATATAAAATTCTTAATTAATGAATGATAAACCTCCTGATGCTCACCCGGTGTATATAGTTCATAATGATAAGAAAATTGTTCACGGGCCTTTTCAGAGGATTCATAGCAACCGACACCAAACCAGGCAAAGAAAGAAGCGCCTAATACCGTCGCCTCTGATTCATTAACAACTTTTATGGGTAGGTTTAAAATATCTGCTTTTATTTGATTCCAAAGATAATTTCGGCTACCGCCGCCCACTAATATCAACTCCTTAGCATGAAATCCACTTATCTTTTCCAAAAGAGATAGGTTTTGTTTTAATTGATATCCTAACGCTTCTAATGCGGCACGATAAAAATGACGTCGTTCAGTATTTAACGTTATTCCGCACCATCCCGCCTCGGAGGTTAATAAACGACAATTCATTCTTAAGTTATTAGCGCCGGGAGGAACAGATAAAGCTTCATGGATCATTTGAAGATAAGCATCCGAAGGGGAAATACCTTGCCAAAAAAGCTGTCTGATCCATTCAAGTATTCCAGAAGCCAACCATTGTAATCCTGGATTAAAGATCCCTTTTCTTGCGTCTAATTCACATGTAGAGCCAGTATAATGAGGTAAAATATGGGTATTCACATGAGGGGTGCGTACCATCAGAATTTCCCAGGTGCCGGAAGATAAAACAGGTTGATTCAAACCCGCACCTGAGCCAAATAAAGCAAATTGCGTATCATGTCCAGAAGAAATAACTGGAATTCCCGCAGGCAAGTGGAATTCTTTAGCTATCTCTGATGTCAAAGTGCCAATTTGCTCACCGGCAGAAACGAGTTCAGGAAATAAAGTCTCTGAAATAGAAATCGCATCTAAAATTTCCCCACTAAACTGCTCCTTATGAATATTTAGCAACTGACTGGTCCCGGCCATCGTTCTATCAGTTGACATCACTCCTGTTAATCGATAATTGATTAAAGAAGAAATAAATAACCATGCATGGGCTTTGTCAAAAAGAGTAGGATGATTTTCCTTTAACCAAATTAATTTATAAAGCGTATTAAAATTAAATTGCCCGACACCGGATATCGTTTGCAATTTCTCAGCGGAGAAGTAACGCTCAATATTTTCAACAATAGGGATTGTTCGTGGACACTTCCAACTAATTATTGGATAAAGTAGGCTACCCTGTGCGTCGACCAGTGTTCCATCAACACCAAAAGTCGTCACCGTTATTGCGCGTATCTTATAACTTGATAATTGAGGGATAATCACACGACAACAGCCTGCCAACCGTTCTAAAATGGCATCCAGCGACCATATATGCCAGTGAGGATTGGCGTTATCAGGCTCGCTAGTATTCGGTGTTGACGCCTTTGCAATCACATCACCCTGAGAGTCAACCGCAATAGCCCGCACATTGGTGGCCCCACAATCCAAAACTAAAACCACATCTTGAACCATACGCTCTCCTGTCATGGAATAAGAGGCGGTACAATTCATACCGCCAACAGCCACTATTTCTTATAGAGAGGCCCATAGTTTTTACAGGCTCGGTAATCTGAACCCTCTGGCTCCATACCGTGCGCACTCCATGCAGAAGGACGATAAATGGCTTTCTCATCCACGTTATGCATACAAACTGGGATTCTGAGCATAGAAGCTAATGTAATGAAATCGGCGCCAACATGACCAATAGAAAGCACTCCATGATTAGCTCCCCAATTCGCCATAACGGAGTACACATCCTTAAAGGCGCCTCTACCGGTTAAACGCGGAACAAACCAAGTTGTCGGCCAGGTTTCATTTGTCCGCTTATCCAGAACGTCATGGATATCTTTAGGCAACTCCGCGCTCCAACCCTCAGCGATTTGCAAGACTGGGCCAAGACCTTTAATAATATTGACACGACTCAGGGTGAAAGGAACGCCGCCTTTTGTTAAAAATTTGGAGGAGAAGCCACCCCCTCTGAAATATTCATGAAGCGCCGGGCGCCATTGCGTTGCAGCCAGACAAGCATCCACTTCCTCTGCGGTAATTTCCCAATGAGGCTTCATCGTAGGATAGCCTTGAGCGTCTTTTTGGCAACAAGTTCCATCCAGCGTCGCAGAGCCTGAATTAATCAGATGAATCACCCCATTTTCAGCCTGTCCCGTAAGTTTTTTGCCCGTAACACGCTCGACAGATTCTGGAGACCAGAAAGTTCGAACATCAGCAAAAATCTGTGCCGTCCCTGTCAGCATATGGCCAAATAACATCACAACGCCATTTAGACTGTCATTCTCGGTCGCAACCGTAAAGGGCTGACGGATGCCGTTCCAGTCAAATGAACTATTTAAGATCGCTTCCGCAGTATCGCCATTAGGATATTGATCTGTCCAATGACGTTGCCCCTGAAAACCCGCCACAATCGCGTTGTAGCCGAGTGCTTCTTCGCCATACCCTTTTTCTTTCAGTTTCGGGTTTCCCTGCATCATGTCGCGAATGCAAATAGCCATGAGTAAACTTTCGCGAAGAACCTGGCGACGACTTTCTGGTGAACGGTGATATTGTTTAGCATTCAGATCTTCACCATATTGGAAATACTTATCTGCCCAAGATAAAGCAAGCTCCAGTTCTTCTTCATCATATATTTGCTGATCAATACGACGGCGTAATTCTGTCATATCAACAGATTGGACTTTCATACCAAGCCAAGATTCAAAAAAATCATGATCAACCATTGAACCTGCAATGCCCATTGAGGCACCGCCAATAGAGAGGTAAGTTTTTCCTTTCATACTAGCAACAGCTAATCCGGCACGTGCAAATCGTAGCAATTTTTCTTTGACATCATCAGGAATACGAGTGTCATCGACATCTTGAACTTCATGTCCGTATATAGAAAAAGCGGGGATGCCTTTTTGCGAGTGGGCGGCTAAAGCTGCCGCAAGGTAGACTGCGCCTGGACGTTCCGTCCCATTAAACCCCCAAATAGCTTTTGGTCTTGTTGGCTCCATATCTAATGTTTCACTGCCATAGCACCAACACGGCGTGACGGTAATTGTCAGACCAATATTTAATGCACTGAATTTTTCATCACAAGCCGCAGATTCAGCAAGACCAGCAATACATGTGTCTGCAATAACGCATTCAACAGGGGTGCCGCAAGCATGGTAAATATGTCCAGTTAATAAATTAGCTGTCGCTTTTGCCATATTCAGGGTTTGCTCTTCGAGTGATTCACGCACTCCCATACGGCGGCCATCAATAACTGGGCGAATACCAATCTTGGGTAAATTCATATTCTTTCTCATGCGATTTCCTCCATACAAATAAAGTTGTTATTTGCTTTTTTAATTAAACAGATGACCAGGTAACGCATTCGCTCGGAATTTTGCGAAAATAAAGATCACAAAAAAACAGAAAGCAGGCACAAGCTCAGCCGTAGGAATGTGGCCCACTGCATCACTGACAAATCCCATAATAGGCGTCACAATGCCGCCGCCAACAATCGTCATTACAATGAGTGAAGAACCATATTTGGTATCCTGACCTAATCCTTTAATTCCTAATGAAAATATGGTTGGGTATTGAATAGACATAAACATGCTACAAATGGTCAATGCAATTAAGCCGATGTATCCCCCCATGAACGCGGAAATAATGCAAAGGTTCATGGATATCAAGGCATAACAAGCTAATACTTTTTCTGGCGCAAATCGCTTAACTAACCAAGTACCCGTCGATCGACCAATAAAGAAAAACACCATTGTCGCTGTCAGATAATTGGCGGCATACCCCGGAGTCATACTTGGAATTTCATCAACAGCATAACGAATCAGGTAACTCCAGCAAGCTGTCTGCGCACCGACATAACAAAATTGCGCTAACACTGCCCAGCGCCAATGCCTGACTTTAATAAGGCGACCTAAAGACTCAAAGAATGAGCTGTTATTACCATGCGTATCACTTTGTATCACTGGAAATTTAGTAAATAAAATTAAGAATGCAATCATTAAAACAGCAGCAGCGATAATCATATAAGGGGATTGTACCGCTAAAACGAGACTGTGATTATAGGTATCAAGTTGCTCAACAGTCATTTTATCAAGTGTTTCTTGGGATAAATGAGGGACATTAGATAAAATTAAACTTTGCCCAAAAATAACGGCGACAATTGCCCCAAATGAGTTAAATGTTTGAGCCAGATTAATACGAAAATGTCCCGCTTTTTCAGGCCCTAATACCGTGACAAAAGGGTTAGCCGCTGTTTCCAGGCACCCTAACCCAGCGGCGATGATAAACAGTCCCACTAGGAATAGTGTATAACTCATCGCTTCTGCGGCAGGCCAAAAAAGGGCGGCGCCAACAGCATAAAATAATAACCCAGTAATTATCCCTGCTTTATAATTTAACTTATTCATTAATATGCCAGCAGGAATAGGAATAATAAAATAACCAAAATAAAATGCCGATTGAATTAGTCCCGCTTGGAAATTTGTTAAGACAAAAGCTTTTTGAAATTGAGGCAACAATATATCATTTAAGTTATTTGCCACAGCCCATAAAAAAAACAGAGAACATAAAAGAGTAAAAGGGATTAAATAACCTCTGTTTTTTTTATTATCCCGCGCTATACTTGATTGCATCGATATATTATCCATAGCTCCCTCATCTATCGCAGTTGGTACTGTAAGTCTTCCAGAATCCAGAATCCAGAATCCAGAATCCAGAATAACCCATATTTTTAGTCATCTATAAGATAATAAAATGATCCCAATCACACTTATTTATTCATGCCGCTAAATTGTGAACCTAATCACTGAAATAAATCTATTATATATGCCCGTTTGTGTCTTTTTTATTTAATTCGGTCATAAAAATGACCGGATAATATTTTTTATAAAAAAACGGTCAATAAAACCAATAAATGACCGTTTGAGTTAGAAATGAAAAATACGGAATAAAAAAACAAATATAGATATCTGTAAAACCCAAAAAGTGATAAAAACATTTGAGCTTAATCACAAAAATTAATTTAACTATTTATTTAAAAACAACAAAGTATTACAACAAAAACAAATAGCAAACTTCATTTATTTATTTTTCATCGACTAGCATAAAAGCATACTTCTAATTTAAATAAGGTAAATAATCATGAAAAGAAATACATTATCTCGTGAAATTATTAATATATGCTTAGAAATGACCCGACTAGGATTAAATCAAGGCACTGCGGGTAATGTCAGTGTCCGTTATCACAATGGAATGTTAATTACGCCGACAGGAATTCCTTATGAACAATTGACTGAAACACATATTGTTTATGTAGATGAAAACGGTCAACCTGAGGATAATAAGCTCCCCTCGAGTGAATGGCGTTTTCATCAGGCGGTCTATCATGCCAGACC
Source organism: Photorhabdus hainanensis (assembly GCF_018448965.1). NCBI lineage: Bacteria > Pseudomonadati > Pseudomonadota > Gammaproteobacteria > Enterobacterales > Morganellaceae > Photorhabdus > Photorhabdus hainanensis. The sequence continues at coordinate 42,770 of NZ_RCWD01000039.1, forward strand.
CGACGCCAACGCGGTTGTCCATAATCATGCAATTCATTGCACAGCGGTTTCTATTTTAAATAAATCAATCCCGGCCATTCATTACATGATTGCAGCGGCGGGAGGAGATTCAATTCCCTGTGTGCCTTACGCGACATTTGGCACCAAACAACTCTCTGACTATGTATTTAACGGTTTTAAAAACAGAAAAGCTATTCTATTACAGCATCATGGAATGATTGTTTGCGAGGTTAATCTACAAAAAGCACTGTGGCTCGCGCATGAAGTTGAAGTGCTCGCTCATCTATATTTACAGACCCTGGCGATCCAAAATCCAGTTCCTATTCTGAGTCCAGAGGAAATAGCTATTGTGCTTGAGAAATTTAAAACATATGGCTTAAAAATTGAAAAAAATTGAAAAAATAGGACCATTTTGTCAGGCAATCATTATGGCGTTAACTTCACCAAACGCAGCCAAGCCCAATGAAGAAGAAGGGCCTGTTCCAGTGCAAAGATCCGGACATAGATCAAAAAAACACACATTTCCTACTATAAAACGGGTATAACAACTTTATTTATCCATAACCAACCATTAATTTTTATAGGTAGTGTTAACCTGTTAAGTAATTTAAGTGCTTTTTTCATCCGAAGACAGTTTACCGGTTTTGTCACATTTTGTTCCCTGTTCGTTAGGAAAATTGATGCGACAAACAGCTATTGAGTTTCCACAAAAGGAATATTCTTATGTTGAAAATTATTCAATCCCCCTCCAAATATATTCAGGGACCTGACGCCCTGCTCCATATTGGTAAATATACAAAAACCATCGCCGACCACGTTTTGGTTATCATCGGTAATTCCGCTATGAAATTGGTGGGAGATACCGTTCATAACAGCCTGGAACAGTATGAAATTACTCGCCATTTTGAAGTGTTTGGCGGTGAATGTAGTCAGAATGAGATTAAACGCCTGTCTGACATTCTTAAAAAACATGAATGCCAAGCCGTTATTGGTATCGGTGGAGGCAAAGTACAAGATACCGCAAAAGCGGTCGCTTACGAATCCAGACTACCTGTTCTGATTGCCCCCACTATCGCTTCCACTAATGCCCCAACCAGTGCTCTCTCAGTTATTTACAGCGATGATGGCAAATTCGAAGACTATCTGTTTCTCCCAACAAATCCAGATATTGTCTTAATCGATACCAGCCTTATCGCTAAAGCCCCAACCCGTTTTCTGATTGCCGGAATTGGCGACGCGTTGGCAACTTACTTCGAAGCCCGTGTTTGTGGAGACGGCCATAAACCTCGAATGACAGATGGTGGGATATCCCGTACCGCAATAGCCCTTGCTCATCTCTGTTACGAAACTTTGTTAGAAGAGGGCTATAAAGCAAAACTGGCTGTTGAAGCGGGCGTCAGTACACCTGCGGTGGAAAATGTCATCGAAGCTATTACTTACTTAAGCGGCCTGGGCTTTGAAAATACGGGAGTAGCCGCCGCACATTCCGTACACAATGGCTTTACCGTATTAGAAGAATGCCACCACATGTACCACGGCGAAAAAGTCGCCTTTGGGATATTAGTTCAACTAATACTGGAAAATAGCCCAAATGAAGAATTAGACACTTTCCTTGATTTCTGTGTACAGATGGGACTACCGGTTACTCTGGATCAACTTGGGGTAAAAGATGGTGAAAAACTGAAAGAAAAAGTGATGGCAGTAGCGAAAGCCAGTTGTGCCGAGGAAGAAACCATTCACAACCTGCCTTTTGAAGTGACACCGGAAAAAGTGTACGCCGCTATTATGGCTGCTGACCGGATGGGACGCGACTGGCTGTATTAAGTTTGACAAGAGCGGGCAAATTGTCCGCTTTTATTCTTTATTTAGACAAGTGACATTCGTAAATGAAAAAGGGCAATCTTGGCTAATACAATGAGCATCCACTGAAAAGCAAATAATTTCTGTTAATACTGCTTGCAGTGAAATGAAAATCAATCAACTGAGTTGTTGAGTAGTGAGAAAACGCACCGTTCAAAATCAGTGCGTCAGGAAACAAATTTATCGAGTCTATTCAGGCCAAAAATTCTCATCCATTATCTGCTCAAATGTCCAAGGACAAGTTTCAGGAAATATATTCCGATTAATTAACGTTTCTTTTTCTGCCAATCGACGGGCAGTTGTGTAGGCTTTTTCCAAATGCTCATCCAACTTATTTTTCAAACTGGGAGACTCTTGCAAACAGTCAATTGCCTTATCACGCTGTTCTTCAATGGTCAGTTCCCAGCTCCGCCCTCTGCGATCTGCCTGATATCTCCATTTCAGTAAGTGTGCGAGTAAAATTTCCAACCGGGATCGTAATTCTCTGCGCTCGCTTCGCCCCATAGCCTCAATTTCCTCAAGAAGATTTTCCGTATCCAACTGGTTCAAATCACCGGAACGAAGCAAACCGGCTTGCTCCTGAGTCCAACCATAAAAGTCGCTGTCATAACGTGTCGTCATGGTTCCTCCACTTGTATATCAGCTATGCAACTGTATAAATTATGAGTCTGACAGATTATTGGCATACCGTCAAAACAGTACATTTATCATCAAAATCGATTAGCGCCCCATTCACCATAAAGGTACAACACAGTATTGCAGCTTAAAGCCGGTGGTTTGACCTTTCATTTAGAAAAACAAATTTATCAAGTCTATTCAGGCCAAAAATTCTCATCCATTATTTGCTCAAATGTCCAAGGACAAGTTTCAGGAAATACACTACGCCTAATATTAGTTTCCCTCTCCGCTGCAATAATGGCATCACCATAAGCATCAGAGGAAATTTCGCTAAGTTCTGACTTTAAGCTGGGATTTTTTTTAAGACGACGGGCTATTTTTCTTCTCTGCTCTTCAATCGTAAGCTTCCAGCTCCGGCCTTGCCGTTCAGATTGGAATTGCCATTTTAGGAGGTGAAGAAACAGTACCTCAAGACGAGATTCCAGCTCGTTTCTTTGGCTATTTCCCATACTTTCTATTTCCTCCGAAAGGTTTTCCCTATCCAATTGACTCAAGTTACCGGAACGAAGCAAACCTGCCTGCTCCCGAGTCCAACCATAAAAATCGCTGTCATAACGTGTCGTCATGGGTTCCTCCACTGGGTATATCAGCTATACAACTGTATAAATTATGAGTCTGGCAGATTATAGGCATACCGTCAAAACAGTATGTTTATCGTTAAAATCGATTAGCAGCCCATTCACCGTCAATTGAAACGTTTCCCTTGTCTGAAAGGATACACATATAGAAGATGCATAAAATCTACGGTTTTTGTTTGATAAAGAACAAAAACGAACCAAAAACGCTCACCAACAATTAAATAAAGCTCGTTATTGTGACAATAGTCACAATTTCATTGGTAAAGTACATTTTAAAAAGTTAACAAATCACTCAGAATTGTCGCCGGGGCAGAACAACTTTAACAACTGAGGGTTGTTTCACAGATAGGTTGGGTTATTTCTACTATCATAATTTTCGTTATGGAAAATAACCACTTACAAAACCTTTCATTTTCCCATCCGGTGGCATTAGTCAACCGGCGAGCTATTTATATAACTAGAAATGCCATCGGAGGCAAAATATGTTAAGTATTTTCAAGCCGGCACCTCATAGGTCCCGGCTGTCAACAGAACAGATAGACCCCGTCTATCGTCGCTTGCGCTGGCAAATTTTTATGGGGATTTTCTTTGGCTACGCGGCTTATTATCTGGTAAGGAAAAACTTTGCCCTCGCAATGCCTTATCTGGTTGAACAGGGTTTCTCCAAAGGTGAGCTCGGTTTCGCGCTATCAGGGATCTCTATCGCATACGGTTTCTCCAAATTCATCATGGGTTCCGTATCCGACCGTTCCAACCCACGATTCTTCTTACCCGCCGGTCTGCTCCTCGCAGCTATTGTGATGCTGTTTATGGGTTTCGTACCTTGGGCAACTTCCAGCATCACCACCATGTTCGTCCTGCTGTTCCTATGTGGCTGGTTCCAGGGTATGGGCTGGCCTCCTTGTGGTCGTACTATGGTGCACTGGTGGTCACAGAAAGAGCGTGGCGGTATCGTTTCTATCTGGAACTGCGCGCACAATGTTGGCGGAGGCTTACCACCCTTGCTATTCCTGTTGGGCATGGCGTGGTTCAATGACTGGAAAGCCGCACTTTATATGCCAGCTTTCGCCGCCATTCTCGTTGCATTGATTGCGTTCGCGCTGATGCGTGACACACCACAATCCTGTGGCTTGCCGCCAATCGAAGAGTATAAAAACGACTATCCATCTGATTATACAGAGAAAAATGAAAAAGAATTAACAGCTAAACAAATTTTCATGCAGTACGTGTTACCGAACAAACTGCTGTGGATGGTTGCTATGGCTAACGTATTTGTTTATCTGCTACGTTACGGCATTCTTGATTGGTCGCCAACTTATCTGCGTGAAGCCAAACATTTCGCACTGGATAAATCTTCATGGGCTTATTTCCTGTACGAATATGCCGGTATCCCAGGCACGCTACTATGTGGCTGGATGTCAGACAAAATATTTAAAGGTAACCGTGGTGCGACCGGGGTGTTCTTTATGACACTGGTTACAATTGCAACTATCGTATTCTGGCTGAACCCACCAGGTAATCCAACGGTAGATATGGCTTGTATGCTGACTATTGGTTTCCTTATCTACGGCCCGGTGATGCTGACTGGTCTACATGCCCTTGAGCTGGCTCCCAAGAAAGCCGCCGGTACAGCCGCTGGCTTCACCGGCTTATTTGGTTACTTAGGCGGCTCTGTTGCTGCAAGTGCTATCATCGGCTACACCGTTGACTTTTTCGGTTGGGACAGCGGCTTTATGGTAATGATTGGCGGGAGTATCTTGTCCGTTATTCTATTGCTAATTGTTACAATTACCGAAAGCAAACATAAACAAGAAATTACCCAACAATATAGCTAATTTCTGTCATTAAACTGTGATATATCACTGATAATGTCAACTAAGCCGCAGCATTTATATGCTGCGGCTTTTTTCAACATCTAAACTAAGCTAAGAGATTATGTTAGTCAGTGTCTTAACACAGCCAAACAGATAGTTTATTGAGATAGATTTCATCTCGTAACTAAAACGGAGAAACACATATGAAGGCTCCAATCAAAACAATAATAACAGGCATTATTTTAGCCTCATCAATGTCAGGTATCACCCAAGCAGCAGATAAGATTGTTATCGCCCATCGAGGCGCAAGTGGATATCTGCCTGAACACACTCTGCCGGCCAAAGCGATGGCTTATGCCGAAGGTGCGGATTATCTGGAACAAGATCTGGTTATGACTAAAGACGATGAACTGATAGTCTTACATGACCATTACCTTGATCGTGTCACTGATGTTGCCCATAAATTCCCCGACCGTGCCCGTAAAGATGGACGCTACTATGCCATCGACTTTACCTTGTCTGAAATAAAATCATTAAAATTCACAGAAGGCTTCGATATTAAAAACGACCAACAAATACAAAATTTCTCCAACCGTTTCCCAATGTGGAAGTCTGATTTTCGAATCCACACTTTTCAGGAAGAGATTGAGTTTGTTCAGGGATTAAATAAATCTACTGGCAAAAACATCGGTATTTACCCTGAAATCAAAGCACCTTGGTTCCACCAGCAGGAGGGAAAAGATATTTCTACTAAAGTGCTAACCATGCTGAAAGCGTATGGTTACACCAAGAAAAGTGACAAAGTTTACCTTCAATGTTTTGATGTCAACGAACTTAAACGCATCAAAAACGAACTGGAACCCAAGTTAGGCATGGATCTGAAGCTAATTCAACTTATCGCCTACACCAACTGGAATGAAACCTATGAAAAGCAACCAGACGGCAAATGGACAAATTACAGCTATGACTGGATGTTCAAACCCGGCGCTATGAAAAAAGTAGCAGAATATGCTGATGGCATTGGCCCTGATTACCATATGATTGTGTCTAAGGATTCCACCCCAACCAATATTAAGTTAACCGGTATGGTGAAAGAGGCTCACGCTAATAATATGCAAATCCATCCATATACGATTCGGGTTGATCAACTGCCTAAATACGCCGCCAGCGGCGATCAACTTTTCGATATCATATATAACCAAGCGGGCGTAGATGGTGTATTCACCGATTTTCCTGACTTAGGTGTAAAATTCCTGCAAAAACAGCATCAACATAAATAAGATGCAAACAGGGCGCTTCAATCTGCGCCCTGTTCCTATCGCTTAATAATTACGCCTTACTTATCGAAAAAGCCATAACATCACTGAGCTTTTCAGCCCGCAAAGCCAACATCACCAAACGATCGACGCCAAGCGCCACACCTGCACACTCAGGCATCCCTTTTTTCAGGGCGCCAATCAGATTTTCATCAATTGGTCGAACAGGTAAACCCAATTCTGCTCGTTTACGGTTATCCTGTTCAAAACGCTGATGCTGCTCATGACTATCAGTTAACTCACGGAAGCCATTTGCCAATTCAACGCCTTTAAAATAGACTTCAAAACGTTCTGCCACCCGATGATCTTCTTTGCTGATTTCCGCCAAAGAAGCCTGAGAAGCCGGAAAATGGTAGATAAAAGTTGGCTTTTCAGTACCAATATGCGGCTCAACACCAACAGCAAACAAAAGCTGCAATAAAGTATCCCGATCTTCTTCTATATCGGCAATATTACTTAGATCCAGTTTGGCAGCGACTTCACGCAACTTTTCTTTCTCTGCTGATAGCGGATCAATATCTAGATAACGTAGGAAAGCTTGTTGATAAGAGAGTGACTCTGCATTTTCACAGTCAAGGATCTGCTGAAGCAAATCATCAACTTCATTCATCAAACGATACATATCATAGTGAGGCCGATACCATTCCAGCATGGTAAATTCAGGATTATGATAACGACCCGCCTCTTCATTACGGAAGCAACGACCAAGCTGATAAATAGGACCACTTCCTGCTGCCAGCAGGCGCTTCATGTGATATTCCGGGCTCGTCATCAGATAAAGAGTCATACCATCCGCAGCGCCTGGACCAACAAACTCCGTCTGAAAAGGAAACAATTGAATATCAGTTACTGTGAACTGACCCATCGCAGGCGTTTCAACTTCCAATACCCCACGATCTGCGAAAAAGCGCCGTATTTCTGCTAAAATAGTCGCTCGTTTCAACAAGTTGGCGATAGGTGCGCTTGGCTGCCAGTTTGCTGTTTCGCTCATGTAAATGACTCCAAAATAAAACCAAACGTGCAGTCTACCTGCATCACACATATCAGACAAATTATTACCGTCTGATCATCCCGGAACAACTTAGCTTGTCTCGCATCAAGACTATCGCAGATTGACTACCGCTGGATATATTATTATTAGCTATCTGCCAAAATATTACCGTCAGATAAACAATAAAATAGTGATCGATTTTTCCTGACACAACAAAGCCAATACCAGACAAAATCATCATTTACTCTAACAGAGTTATCAATTTAAAATGGCAAAATATATCTATATGGGTTTTATCCGGCTTAATATAATTAATACCGTTTATGCTGATCCTACTCAGATATTTTCCATTATCTGCCTGCAATGCGATAGTGTGCTCTGATAATGCCATCATACCCTCCGTTTAAATATATACCCGTCATCTTTCAAGTTGCCTCTTTGTTGGCTGCGCTCACTCACCCCAGTCACATAGTTACCTATGCTCCCGGGGATTCGCTCCCTTGCCGTCGCGATGCATCTTGAAATCCATAGGGTATAATTAATTACTTTATAGAATACCGTTTAAACCTCATATCGACTCTCTATATCCATAGAAAATAAAATTCCCTTGTTGAATATATACTACTGCCGCCAAACAATAAAATATATCCTCTCTTTATTATGGACGATATAGCCAATTATTACTTGTAATTATTAAATGACCAGAGGAAATTATCATATTTAGATTAAAATTAAGATATTATAAGGAAACTGAAAAATAATTTAAGATGATAATTATAATATAACCAGTAACACGAGAAATACATTATCAATCAAACTATTATGAAATATAATTAATATTTTACCCAGTGTATTAAGTGACTAATCCTATTGTGTTACTATTAACATAATAGTGGTCAGATAAAACTGACCACCATAATAATACGTCAGAAAAGATCACAATTGTCCAATTACAGTTTTATAAATTTAAACTGGCAATATATATCTAAGTCGTATTTATCCGGTTTAATATAGTTAAAAATACCACCAGAATTGCTCCGACTCAGATATTTTCCATTATCTGCACACAAAGCTATAACATTATAGTCGATATATTCCAAAATAAAAGTAGAATAAACATCAATATCTGATTTTGTCGCCACTATATAATCGCTACCAGCCAGAGAGATCCGACTTAAATAGAGGCCATTGCTTGCACGAAGCGCTACCTTATTGGAACTCAGTTGTGTTGCAGAATATTTTGTATAAATATCAATAATAGATTTATTAGCTTCAATAAAGTCAAATCCTCCTCCTCGATCAATTCGACTTAAATAACATCCATTATCTGCTTGTAATGCAATAGGGCTACTTGATAATCCCATAACATTCTCCTATTTATACCCGTCATCTTTCAAATTGCCTCTTTGTTGGCTGCACTCACTCACCCCGGTCACATAGTTCTTTATGCTCCCGGGGATTCGCTCCCTTGCCGCCGCGATGCATCTTGAAATCCAAGGGGTATAGATATATTTAGTTTATTTTGGTCAACTATATTATTTATAACGCATTAATTTAAATATCGCATTTCACTATTCCTGTAAATATAAATTATTTTCAATTAATATATACAACCAATATAATTATTAAATACCAAAATATATTTTGGTATCTATTTTGAATGATATAATTATTTAAGATTTAATTATAATATTCATTAAGCGTAAATAGTTTTCACATTTAAACTATAAAACAGCAAACTATAAACAAAATAAAAAGTTATTTGAAATCATTAATTGCAACATTATAAATAACTTTAAAATCCATTATTATCTAATTATCTTAAAATAAGTAATAGGTTTTTATCTGACATATTAAATAGCTGATATTATTAGTGCAAAAATAAGACAAAATAATAGTGGCCAGTTTTACTTGGCCACCATAAAAAACTCAAATAAAGATCGTTACTTATGCAATTAATGTAGTCACTTTAAAGTGGCAATACACATCTAAATTAACTTTATCCGGCTTAATGTAATCAACACCATTCTGAGTGATTCGACTTAAATACTTTCCGTTATCTGCACGTAGAGCTATCACATTACATCCGACATCCTCTACTGTAAACGTAGAATAAACATCAATACTCGATTTCGCCGCTTCAATATAATCACTACCAGTTCGAGTAATCCGGCTCAAATAAAGCCCATTATCAGCAAGAAGTGCTATCTTATTAGTACCAAGCTGTATTAATTTATATCTTGAGTATATATCAATGGCAGATTTAACAGCTTCAATATACTGAACCCCCGCCTGATCTATTCGACTCAGGTAGAGATTATTATCTGCTTGTAACGCAATAGTGATATTTGGCAATCCCATAATATTCCTCTATTAAAATACATTTTCATTTCTTAAATTAATTAATTTAAATGACTTTAATCATGAAAAACTATTTAAATGTCACTTATCCCTATACCTGTAAAAAAACTACTTTACTAAATATAGGTCATTAAAATCAAATAGCAAATTATATTTCCTAATCTATTTTTAATTACATGGTTATTTTACTTTAAATTATAACATCCATAAAAAAACAGAAGTCATTTTTATATTTAATTTAAATAATAATTATAGAAAATAAAAATAACTTAAGATTATTAATTATAATATCATCAGAAGAAATAAATTATCTGAATCTCACTGAATATTTACACAATTTCTAATACTGACAAAAATATCAGATAAGTTAAATTCACACTACACAGACTGTGTGCTCATCCCCACCATAACACTCCATTATTTTCCTCAAAAGGCACTCTCATTACCAGATCGTGATGAACGGAAGAAAAAAATAACTTATTCCTGTCTCAGATCATATTTTTGTAAGTGACTGCTCCCTGCCGTAAAGAGGGTGTCGCAAAAGTTAACCCTTATCAGCTAATATCAGTTAAGCTCTGGGTTAATATTCCAAACGAGACCTTCTATGACTCAATTCCTACGGCAACTGACACCTTCCGTTCATACCGGGCGTCA
>NZ_RCWD01000040.1:0-49377 GCF_018448965.1 Photorhabdus hainanensis
AATATGCCTGGCGGCGATAGCGCGGCGGTCCCACCTGACCCCATGCCGAACTCAGCAGTGAAACGCCGTAGCGCCGATGGTAGTGTGGGGTCTCCCCATGTGAGAGTAGGACACTGCCAGGCTTTAAATACAGTGGAAACCCTCAGCGCAAGCTGGGGGTTTTTGCGTATTGAGGTATGTCTCACTTTGTTTGCTTATATACCCATGCTTATTGAAACTGCGTGATTTCCCCCTAAATGAAGTTCATGGTATCAGTCATGAAAATATTCATTACCGGTAGATTTACATAATAAGTGCAACATCGTTAATCGGGAAGTAAACATGTTCGTATTCCCTTAAATAATTCATTCGGTGTTTTCCCACCCCGTGTTTTTCGGGGACGATGATTTAATCGGTTTACCACAAAATTTATCTCCTGATCAGAGACTTCATTAAAATTAGTTCCTTTGGGAAAGTATTGTCTGATTAATCTATTGATATTCTCATTTATCCCTCTTTCCCAAGGCGAGTAAGGGTGAGCAAAGTAAATTTGGGTTTCTAATTTTTTACTCATGATTTCATGATCTGCGAACTCCAAATCGTTATCGAATGTGATGGTCTTAACCCTTTGTTTTAACTGGCATAATACTTTCACTACCGCTTTTGCGACTTCTGATGCCCGCTTGCTATCAAGTTTAACAATTATGGTATACAGCGTTTTGCGCTCAACCAGAGTTAATAAAACACTTTTTTTGTCTTTCCCCATTATCGTGTCCCCTTCCCAGTCGCCAATACGTTCCTTTTTATCAACAACTTCCGGGCGAACATCAATACTAACCCGATTTTTAATTTTGCCTCTTCTTTCATAGCGACCATAGCGTTTGCGATAAGGTTTTCTGGCAATTCGCAGATGTTGCCATAAATCACCTCCCTCTATTTTATCTTGATAAATCAGCCTATAAATCGTCTCATGATGCAACGATATCCCTTTATGTCGCTTCAAATAATCAACCACTTGTTCAGGACTTAAATCTTTCCAAATTAACCGTTTTATCCATTTTTCGACTTCCGGCGTTATTTTCACGGCTTTCTTAGCAAAATGACGACGAGCTAATCCCTTCAAATGAGCCTGTTTAGGACAGTATGCCTGAGCTTCCTGATTTCTTTTCAACTCTCTACTGATGGTCGACGGATTTCGCTTAAGTGACTCAGCAATGAAAAGCTGTGAAAACCCCGCTGTTTTTAAACTGGAAATCTGGTACCTTTCTGTTTCGGTCAGTTGTGTATAGGCCATAGCGCATTCTCCTGTGGCGGGAAAGATGCCTACTATAGCAACTGACCGCCCTTCTGAAAAATTGCGCTTATTAGTCGAACCCGCCACCGATGAACAAAAAGCTGAACTTGAGCACCTCCATCACACCTGCCGTGATAAAAGAGAGTGTGATCGCTCAGGCCCTGCGTTTTCATGAAATGACCGTTAATCGTCATATCAGCGATTACCTTAATCACCGCAAACGGAGTCGGTTACCACCGGAGTGAGCTGGTGCAAGACTGGGCTTATGTGATGAATGAACAAGTCAGAAATAACCATTATTTCGCCTCGACGACCTTGTTCAGGCAGGCAATACATCGCTTTTTTACGGAAATATTACCGGAACTTGCCGGGAACCTGTCGTGTCGTATTAATGACGACTTCCAGGTTTTGAATCCTGCATCTTCAAGTTAAGCGGGTATATATTGTTGCTTGGTTACTACTTCTATGTGCATTCTCATGGCTAACTTAGCCATGATATCAATCATAAATACATTATTTAGGGCATAAGAAAACGTAAACCTATTTTCATTCAAGTCAGCCATGTATTGTATATGATACTTGGATATTGGAATCCAAATCATTTACCTAAAGCTTTGATATCTTTCTCATCAGAAAGCTCGCTATATTTCATCAGGTTTTTATTACCATCGATCACCATTAGCTCTTTCTGTGATTTGAAACAATTGCTTAATGGTGAACGGCAGTATTCTGGAAATTTATGATAAATACCTAGCCAATCACTGATAAGGTAATAATTATCTGAAGTTGAGAAAGGGGTATTTATTACACCAGTATGACGATATTTCTGATCGACATTATCGTTATACCAGATAAATAAGGGGATATTATAAGCCTCTTTTCGAGGATGACTAACTCCGTGGTGATAACGAATGTCACCGTTTTTATCTAAGCGTTGTAATCCATGATCTGAAAAATAGAGAATAGATGCTTTATGATCTGTGATTTTATTAATAATTTTCTCTATTAGCTGATCTGTATAAATTATTGAGCTGTCATAGCAATTATCATCTTCGTTTGATGAGAAAGATATCAGTTTTTTTTCGGGAAATCGGTTACAGGATGGCTCATGACTGCCGTAGATATGCATAATAATAAATTTTTTACCTTTCTGTTTTAGTGCATCATCTAGATAGGGTAGTAACTCTTCATCGTATCCAATATATTCATTCCATTTTTGACTTTCAGCCATATTAGCAATAACTGTGATTAGGCTATTGCTTTTACCTGATCTTCCTTGGTTACTTATCCAAGTTGTCCTAAAACCTGCATCTTTAGCTAAAGATATAATATTATCAGCATAATGAACCTTATTTCTAAGTTGATATAGTGTAATATTGGAAAGCGAAATAGGTAAGGATAATATAGTAACTGGCGCTGGAGAAATAGCTTGATTGAATATCAACATATTTCTCTGTATCGTGTCTAATGTTGGTGTTGTGGTTTTGTTATAACCGTACAGAGACATATGATCTCTTCTTGCTGATTCTCCTATCAGCAATATGTAAACATCAATATCTTTATCTTCTTTTATATAATTAAAATTCACTTTAACAGAAGAAATATTTTTAATTTGTTGATTTTCATATATTGCTTTTACCATTGATGATGAATTATAGAATGGTGTTCCCATTAAAAAGTGTTCTGATAGAATAATATCATCTGAATATTTCTTTCCTGAGATATAGTAGTTAACAGGCACTAACAAGCAGACAAAAATAAAAGCCCATAAACTGGATTTGAGTAATCTTTTGTCTATATTTTTTGATAGCCATATAATAGACAAAAAATATATTAACAACATGAAAATAAAGAAAAGCACATAGTATTTATTGTAGGACAACATACCTACGGCTTCATTGCTATTTGTATTAATAAAAGTATTGGCAATAGTTGAAGAAAAACTTATTTGATGTTCATTAAAGAAGAAAAAAGATGTGGATATATTAAGCGACCACAGTAGAGAAATAAGTAAAACCAATGGTTTAAGATATTTATAACAATAAAAAAAAGCGTTAACACTCACTAGCAAGAAACTCAGCAATATTATTTTTAACTTATACTCACCGGCCAAATCACTAGTGAAAATTACCGGTAGTAAAGAGAGAATCAAAATAATAATAATCGGCAATTTATTTCGCATATAGATTAATAGCTTAATTAATAAATTGAAATAAAAGAGTTAATCATTAACCTGAGATTAAAACAAGAGGTTAACTTGTGAAATAGCTCTGAATTCAGGTGGTTTCTAATGAAAATACCTCTCCCGAAGGAGAGGCTGGACATAAAAACGTAATTAATGTGTTTTTCCCTGTGCGATACCAAGTCCTGTTTGTGATCGAATAAACTGGATTCTAAATTGTTCTCTTTCCTGCATACCTTGTTGTGAATTATCGGTGATAGAAAATAGCCATGAACCAATAAAAGCGATAATCATTGAGAATAATGCTGGATATTCATAAGGATAGATTGGTTTCTCGTGACCGAGAATGCTGACCCAGATTGTTGGGCCGAGAATCATCAAAACTACCGCTGTAATTAATCCTAGCCAACCCCCGGCTAAGGCGCCACGGGTAGTGAGTTTACGCCAGTACATAGATAAAAGAATAATTGGGAAGTTACAGCTTGCCGCAATAGAAAATGCCAATCCAACCATGAAGGCTATATTCTGGTTTTCAAATAAAATACCTAATCCGATTGCGATAAACCCAAGTATCACAACTGTTATTTTTGATACTTTCAGTTCATCTCGTTCATTGGCTTTACCGCGTTTAATGGCGTTTGCATATAGGTCATGTGATACCGCTGATGCGCCAGCCAGCGTTAGCCCCGCAACAACAGCTAGAATTGTGGCAAAGGCGACAGCAGAGATGAAACCCAGGAACAAGTTGCCTCCAACCGCATTAGCGAGGTGAACGGCTGCCATGTTAGTCCCACCAATGAGCGCGCCGGTAGCATCTTTAAAGGAAGGATTTGGACTAACCAGTAAAATAGCACCGAAGCCGATGATAAAGGTTAGAATGTAAAAATAGCCAATAAAGCCAGTAGCATAGAAAACGCTTTTTCGTGCTTCTTTCGCATCACTTACAGTAAAGAAACGCATAATAATATGAGGTAAACCAGCAGTACCAAACATCAATGCCAGACCGAGAGAGAGTGCGGATATTGGGTCAGATACCAACCCTCCTGGACTCATGATGGCTTCACCTCTTGAGTGAACAGCAACAGCTTCTTTGAATAACGTATTGAAATTGAAGTTTACTGTTTTCATGACCATAAGCGCCATAAAGGTGGCGCCAGCTAGCAATAGAATAGCTTTGATAATTTGTACCCAGGTCGTTGCTAGCATACCGCCAAACAGAACATAAAGTACCATCAGGATGCCAACCAATACGACCGCTACATGGTAATTAAGCCCAAAAAGCAATTCGATAAGTTTACCTGCCCCAACCATCTGAGCGATAAGATAAAGGGCGACAACAAACAGAGAGCCAATTGCAGATAACGTACGGATTGGGCGTTGCTGTAACCGGTAAGAAGCGACATCGGCAAAAGTATAGCGTCCAAGGTTTCTCAATCTTTCGGCAATCAGAAATAGGATAATAGGCCAACCAATCAGGAAGCCGATAGAATAAATTAGTCCATCATAACCAGAGGTATAGACTAAAGCGGAAATACCAAGGAATGATGCTGCGGACATAAAATCTCCCGCAATTGCCATTCCATTTTGAAAACCTGTAATGCGTCCACCTGCCGTGTAGTAATCAGTACGGGAGCGTGTTTTTTTTGAGGCCCAGTAAGTGATATAGAGTGTAAAACCAACAAACAGGACAAACATGATAATAGCCTGAACGTTGACAGGTTGTCTTTCTCCGGTTTCAGAGATTGCATTAGCCCAGGTGAGATGAGGAAATAGCATTATTGCTAATAGCAGGAACTTTTTCATTTTTTTACCTCACTGAGAATTTGTGAGGTAAGGTGATCAAACTCGTTATTGGCTCTGATGACATATAAGCCGGTTAAGATGAATGAAATAATAATTAAACCAATACCAACCGGTATTCCACGGGTAATACTGGAGTCATTATAAAGGGGAGTACCTAGCCATTCGGGTGAAAATGCAATGAGAAAAATAAAACTGACATACAGAATTAATGTGATTATTGATAACAACCATGCAAAACGTCCTCGCTTTTCAACCAATTCTTTAAAACGAGGGTTATTTTCGATCCCTTGGTAAATATCGTCATTCATCGGAATATATCCTCTTATATTTATTATATTTTGATTACAGCCGCCTTACGGCGGCATGATCTGTTACGAAATTCTCATTGTTTGTTTTTCTTCCAACAATTTTTCTACTACGCCTGGATCTGCCAGTGTTGAAATGTCTCCTAGATTGCTGGTATCGCCGGAGGCTATTTTGCGCAGGATACGACGCATAATTTTTCCTGAACGAGTTTTTGGTAAGGAGTCTGTCCAGTGTAGGATATCTGGTGTAGCAATCGGGCCGATTTCTTTACGTACCCAATTACGGACTTCTGTATATAATTCTGGAGAGGGTTCTTCACCGTGATTTAAGGTGACATAAGCGTAAATTGCCTGCCCTTTAATGTTATGCGGGGTACCTACGACAGCAGCTTCTGCAATTTTAGGATGGGAGACCAAAGCAGATTCAATCTCAGCAGTACCTAGACGGTGGCCGGAAATATTCAACACATCATCAACACGGCCAGTTATCCAATAGTAGCCATCTTCATCACGGCGTGCGCCATCGCCACTGAAATACATTCCCTTAAAGGTGGAAAAATAGGTCTGTTCAAAGCGGTCATGATCGCCAAATAGTGAGCGTGCTTGTCCTGGCCAGGAATCGGTAATAACCAGGTTTCCTTCACAAACCCCTTCTAGTAGTTCACCAAGATTATCAACCAACGCGGGCTGAACACCAAAGAAAGGTAACGTTGCAGAACCTGCTTTTAGTTCGGTTGCGCCCGGTAGTGGTGTGATCATGAAGCCGCCAGTTTCTGTTTGCCACCAGGTATCGACAATCGGGCAATTGCTGTTACCAATTTTCTGGTAATACCATTCCCAGGCTTCCGGGTTAATTGGCTCGCCAACTGATCCCATAATCCGCAGAGAAGTACGTTTTGTTTCTTCAATAGCTTTGTCGCCTTCAGCCATCAGGGCACGAATTGCTGTGGGTGCTGTATACAGGATATTGACTTGATGTTTGTCAATAATCTGACTCAGACGGTTAACCGCAGGATAGTTTGGTACGCCTTCAAACATTAGAGTAATAGCGCCGCAGGAAAGGGGGCCGTAGAGCAGGTAACTATGCCCGGTAACCCATCCCACATCTGCTGTGCACCAATAGACTTCCCCCGGCTGATAGTCGAATACATATTTAAATGTTAGAGATGCATAGACAAGGTAACCTCCGGTGGTGTGCAGTACACCTTTAGGTTTACCGGTAGAGCCTGATGTATAGAGAATAAATAGCGGGTCTTCTGCATTCATCTCTTCGACTGGGCAATCAGCACTAGCGTCTGCTACCAACTCATGCCACCAAAGGTCACGGCCAGATTGCCAGTGACTAATATTTCCAGTACGTTTAAAAACGATCACATTGGATACATTGACAACGGCTGCATTATTTAATGCGTCATCAACATTCTTTTTCAGGGGAATGGTGCGTCCGGCTCTCAATCCTTCATCGGCGGTAATGACCAATTTTGTGTTTGAATCGATGATGCGCCCGGATACGGCGTCGGGAGAAAAACCTGCGAAAATAACAGAGTGAATAGCACCAATGCGGGCACATGCCAACATGGCAACCGCTGCTTCTGGCACCATCGGCATGTAAACAGCAACAACATCGCCTTTTTTAATACCTAGATTTTTTAATACATTGGCAAACTGACATACATCATGGTGTAGTTCACGATAGGTTATTGCTTTGGATTCTGTTGGATCATCACCTTCCCAGATAATGGCGGTTTGATCACCATGTTCTTTTAGATGACGATCGAGACAATTTGCGCTTAAGTTTAGTGTTCCATCTTCAAACCAACGGATATTGATATGTCCAGGATCAAAAGAGGTATTTTTTACCTTGGTGTAAGGCTTAATCCAGTCAATAATTTTGCCTTTCTCACCCCAGAACCTTTCGGGATCTTGCAACGATAATTGATAATCTTGTTGATATTGTTGTTTATTCATCAGGGCATGTTCTGCGATGGAGGCAGGAATAGGGTGCTTCATTATTTTGGTCATGTAATATTCTCCTTACGAATGTTAATATTATGTCAAATCAAAGTTAACTAAAGTGTAAAGAGAATTTTTGTTTTTTTTTTGCGCGGAAGATCACGCAATAAAAAGAATATTTTTCACGTAATCGTCATTTAGTGTGGCGGGTTTCTTTAGGTTTAATTGCTAACCAAAAATAGTAATTCAAAATCCTAATCCAATAATAATGTTAAATATAGATAAATTGACTGATAAGTAGCTGAAACACAGTCATATAATAAAACCATGATGAGAATATGGTATTGATAAACATTTCCAATAATATTTAATTAACTATAATGATCACGTTGTTCACAAGGTGTGGACTTTGAACCATTCTTATATGACTGGAGTACATGATATGAGCTATTCATTACCTTCTCTTCCTTATTCTTATGAAGCTCTGGAGCCTCATTTTGATAAGCAGACGATGGAAATTCACCATACCAAGCATCATCAGACTTACGTCAATAATACCAATAGTGCTTTGGAAGCTTTCCCAGAGCTAGCGGGACTGGATATTGATGATCTGATTCAGCAATTAGATAAAATACCTGCTGATAAGCGTACTTTTGTACGTAACAATGCTGGTGGACACGCTAACCATAGCTTGTTTTGGAAAGGTCTGAAATTAGGTACAACTCTGCAAGGTCCATTAAAAGACGCTATTGAACGTGATTTCGGTAGCATCGATTCTTTTAAAGAGAAATTTGAGCAGGCAGCGGCTACTCGTTTTGGTTCTGGTTGGGCTTGGCTAGTACTGAAAGATGATGGCAAGCTGGCGGTTGTATCGACTGCTAACCAAGATAGCCCATTAATGGGCGAAGCTATTTCTGGTGCATCTGGTTATCCGATTATTGGTCTGGATGTTTGGGAACATGCTTATTATTTACAGTACCAAAACCGTCGTCCTGACTATATTAAAGCATTCTGGAGCGTTGTTAACTGGGATGAAGCAGCAACACGTTATCAGGAAAAAGTGAAATAACTGGCTAAATAATTTCTCTTTTCTGCTATGCCGGCTGATATGACAGCCGGCATTTTTATTGGTTGAATGTTGGTTTATGATGGTGATGTCAGACTGATTTCAATAAGGAAAGTGAATTATGTATTGTCCGCAGGTATATACAGGTAAAATTGAAATATCAGGGAAACTTTCTGCTAGCGCGATTAATAAACGAATGGTTGATGGTAGCCTGAGTCTGACCTCTCTAGGATTGGAAGGTGATGAGCAGGCTGAACCCCGTATCCACGGTGGTCCTGATCGTGCACTTTGTCATTATCCTCGTGAACACTATGATTTCTGGAAACATCAATTTCCTGATCAAGAAGATTTTTTTATTGCTCCAGCGTTTGGTGAAAATATTTCCACAACGGGGTTGACTGAAGAAAATGTTTGTATTGGTGACATTTTCAGTTGGGGTGGGGCAATGATTCAGGTAACTCAGCCTCGTTCGCCTTGTTACAAACTTAACTGTCATTCTGGTATCAGCAATTTTTCTGCCATTATGCAGGAAAGTGGCCGTTGTGGCTGGCTTTATAGAATTATTTCCACAGGAAATGTCAGCCCAGATGAGCCTCTTGTTCTTGTTTCCCGTAATAGTGATGTTTTAATTAAGGAAGCGATAGCTATTGCTTTTAATATGCCATTTGACGAGGAGCAATATCGTCGACTGATGAGTGCCGCTGGTTTATCTGCTAGTTGGAGCCTGACTATGCAAAAGCGGGTGATGTTCGGAAAGATTGAGGATTTTAACCGTAGGTTATTCGGGAAATAATAAAATGTGCACGTGATGAACGTGCACATTTTAGATTGCTGATTTTTAACGTTGTTTTTATTCCTTTATTAACCTTGCGATTTAGTGCTTTTTATTGACTTTTCTAAGTCCGATTTATCAGGTTAAATCATATGGATTATCTTTTTTATACCATTTAAAAACAAATGGTTATATAAAATTCTACTTATTTAAATGTGTTATCTGAAAGTGATAAAACAGTAGTTAAGAAAAGCAGATAGATTTTTAGATTAGCCAGATTACAGCGAAAAAAGAATAAAAACATTTAACAATATTAAAACCATTAAATAAATGGAATTTGATTTTAATACTATTAGCATATCTATTATCCTTTTTGGTTTTAAACCTAAAATAAATCAAATATAGGAAAAATGAGAAAACTTAAGCATCAGTTTAATGAAAATGGAAAAGCCATTAGATTTGCAAAAATTGCTCGTTTAAACGGTAATCTGGCAGGTTGTTTTAAAATAAAGTTACGCACATCTGGTTTTCGGTTGATTTATCAAGTGATTGATGAAGAAATCGTGATATAGGTTATTGTTGTTGGTAAATACGAGGATGAGAAAGCCTATGATACTGAGCGTAAACGAATTCAATGAGGTTGAACAAAAAAGCAGGCGTATCTGGGGAAAAGGCTTTTTCTCTGCTGTACAAAAAACAGATTTAATTTAAAATTACGTTTGTTCCCCAAACAGCTCCTAAGTCATGTGAGTGAATTTAAGCGATTCCACCAAAATAGTGTTTCGTAATACCCGGTTATTCCGAACAATCCTGTTGAGATAGAAACCACGATGTCCGATATCAGTAATCTGCTGCGGGATCCGCAGTTTTTTTCCATGCTGCATAAACAGATGTTGCAGTTTGCCAGCTTACAGTTGAATGATTTTCATCAGGCGGAAGATGTTGTCCAAGAGGCGCTGGAAGGGGCAATGAAGAATGCCGATTCTTTTGCCGGACGAGCCGCCTGGAAGAGTTGGGTGTTTACGATCCTGCGCAACAAAATCTCGGACGCTTTGCGTATGCGTTATCGGCACAGCAACGTGCAATTGACTGATGATGTTGATGAGCAAAATTTCGAAGCGCTGTTTGATGAGTCTGGTCACTGGCCGCGAAATGAGCATCCACAGCGCTGGCATTTACCGGATGAAGCGGTCGAGCAGGAGCAGTTCTGGACGGTTTTCGAGCTTTGTTTGACGCAGTTGCCAACGCAAAATGCGCGGGCATTTATGATGCGCGAATTTATTGGCCTTGAAACTCAGGAGATCTGTCAGGAAATGGCGCTTTCTGTCAGCAACCTGAATGTGATGCTCTGGCGTGCGCGTATGCGTTTACGCGAATGTTTGTCACAACGTTGGTTTTCCCAGGAGGGTAAATATGCTTAGTTGTTATCAAGCTACGCGCCTGATGTCTCAGGCGCTGGATGAAA
Organism: Photorhabdus hainanensis; assembly: GCF_018448965.1. Classification (NCBI taxonomy): domain Bacteria; kingdom Pseudomonadati; phylum Pseudomonadota; class Gammaproteobacteria; order Enterobacterales; family Morganellaceae; genus Photorhabdus; species Photorhabdus hainanensis. Next base: position 10,820 of record NZ_RCWD01000040.1, read on the forward strand.
AAATCGTGCTTTCCCAACATATTCAGCTAATGCTGCATTTGCGAATATGCAGCGGGTGCCGAAACGTCAGACAACAGCTTGCCGATCTGCGCACTATCACTTCCGCATTCTCTCGTGGCGAAAACGAGAATCAAAATAAAGTAACGTAGGGAAGGGGAATCAGGTACGATGGCGGTAAATCAGGCGATCAAGCGAAAACTTCCCACCGCCATACGTCACCAGATACAACTGAGCTGTCAGCCAGGTAGCGTGAACAGGCCAGGCATCCGGATAAACAAATATCTGAATCACCAGTGTCATCACCATTAATGCTAGCGCGGAGAAGCGTGTCGCTAATCCGACAATCAGCAGCAGCGGAAACAAGTGTTCTGCGGTTGCGGCCATGACGGCAGCAACATCGGGTGGTAGCAGAGGAAGTTTGTACTCGTTGGTAAAGAGCGACACGGAGCTGTCGGTAACGCGCGGGATACCTAATTGCCAGGGTGTGCGTGTTTCCAGAATATCTATGTTTAATCCCACCACTTTGCTTTGGCCTGACAGCCAGAATGTTGCGGCAAGGCTAATGCGCGCCAGAAGTGGGATAACACTTTCCTGCGCAATGTGTTGCCCTTTTAACACTAATGTTTTGAGTAATGCCATCTTAGCGCTCCGTGTTGCTATATAGAGAAAGGATCAGTTCGTAGTGCTGCATGCGTTGTAAAACCGGCTGAGGCTCAAAATTTGCATCCTCCCGAGCGGCAATCTCCAGGGCTTCGGTAAGACGCCGACCAGACTGGAGCATAGCAACAAATTGCATTTCCGCATGGTTGAGCAACATTATTCGCACGTCGTCGGCAACGCGGCACAGTAGCATATGTTCCGGCTGGAATGGGTCCAGCGCCATCTCGTTTTCACTTTGTTGGTGTGAGGCCCACAGGCTGAAGACGGCATAATCTGAACTGAAAAGCCGTACCGAAGGATGGAGCATCATCCGCAACTGTGTGGGATCGTCAACGGGGAGCGCTTCTGTTGTCTGTTCTATAGGGTCCGCTGCGTGCAGCGATTCAATAAACAACATTTCCAGCCGGGTGAGATCACTCAGCCAGGGCCAGTCTGCCAACGGCTGAAACGTTGCAATCCAGTCCGGCAATTGTGCGCCATAGCCTGCTAAAACAGGAGAAGAAGGCGGTTGTTGACGTATAAACTCCGCAGCCATCGCACGGAAAAAGCTTTCTCCGAGCTGGTCGACAAGGACGGGGCAGTTTTCGGCCAGTGCGTCGATCAGCGACGTTATGACATTATTACGATAAACCGCAAAACGTACCGCTGGATCGCTACCGTTCCAAGCTGTCAGCCCTTCTGGCACCATGAGGTCAGGGTTAAGGAGGGCTTTATACAGTTGTTGTTGCATTTTTCGTGCTCTCCGTAATGTAACGTTGGGCATGACCGGCTTCGTCCAGCAACACGTCTAATGGTGGAATATTGCTGTCCCATTCGATCAGGGTGGCGATCGGCCCCGTTTCACACAGGGTCTTGTTATAGAGATCCCAGACTGGTCCGGTCACATGACTGTCGTGTGAATCAATCAGCAGCAGATCGTTTGCTCCATCGCGACTTTCCGTATAGCCCGCCAGATGAATCTCACCGACACGGTGAAGTGGCAGCTCGAATAGCATCTTCTGTGGGCAGCGATTATGGTTGACGCCACTGATATAGAGATTGTTCACGTCTAGCAGTAGTCCGCATCCGGTGCGGCGTATCACCTCGGAGATAAAGTCAGTCTCGCTCATGGTTGAGGCACTGAACTCAATGTAGGTGGACGGGTTTTCCAACAGAATGGGGCGACGCAGCGCATTCTGTACCTGATCGATGTGTTCGCAGACTCGCGTCAGCGTGACGTCGGTGTAAGGCAGAGGCAGTAGATCATTGAGAAATAGATCATTATGCGTCGACCAGGCAAGGTGTTCAGAAAAAATGGCAGGTTGGTAGCGTTCAACCAGCGCGGCAACACGTTGTAAATGGGTCTGATTCAGAGGATTTTCTCCGCCGATGGAGAGGCCCACGCCATGAATAGAGAGCGGATAATCCTGGCGAATGGCGGTCAGTGCCTGGTGAAACGGACCACCCGCAACCAGATAATTTTCCGCGTGAATTTCAAAAAAACCAATGTCGGGTTTATCGCGCAGGATAGCGCGAAAATGCTCCGGCTTTAACCCAATCCCTGTTCTGGCCGGGAGCTTATTTAGCATGAGGCAGTCAGGAGCATCACGAGAGACGCTGTGTGAGGGTAAAGAAATTGTCATCGTATAGCTCCTGCCTGATGTTGGAATTACACTTCTTTAAACGCGTCCAGTTGACCAAAACCGGTCGGGGAGGTCGGAGACTTCATTTTTACGCAGGAGCCCGCGGGTACCATTTTCCAGGCGTTACCTTGATAATCCTTTTTTGAGGTACCAGCACAGGTGGTGCCTGCACCTGCTTTACAGTCGTTTTTCCCTTTCAGAGAAACGCCATAGCATTTCTCCATTTTGCTACCGGAATCCGCCATTGCTGAAGTACCTACCGTAATCAGCGCGCTACCTAAGGCCAGAGCCAGTAATGCTTTTGTAGTTTGTTTAGTCATAGAACGTTCCTTTTATATTGGTGTAGAAGGTGAATTACTGCTTCGCTTAAACGAGCATTTGCTTCACTCCATTAGTCGCACCACACATTAATTTCTTACAGTGAATATGAGAAAAAAATGATTTTTTTATAGTTAACTGATTTTTAATGACTTATTTTTTTGAATTAGATATCGATCTGTACAATAAATAGGCTTATTTTGGGATGTTTTCCGTATGTTCATCGTAGTAGGCGTGAAAGCGGGGTGGTTGTGGTCGTCATAGTACATCTGTATCAAGATGCCAAAAAACTTCCGATTAAACCTAATAAAAAGCAGGTGTTAAAAGTGGTAAAAACAACGGTCAAAACCTTATACCGATTAAAACTAGAAGGTAAAACAACGGCCTTTAATAATGGTTTAAAATATGCCCGTCATAAAACTATTAATGGAAAATGAACCGTTTTAATAATATTTTCAACCGCGGAATAAACTTTTTGATAAACCAGTTAAATAATCGAATATGAAAAATCGGAATACCTTAAATAGGTCAGTTTAAGCTTGCTTTACGCTGTTTTTAATCTGTTTAATCGTATTGCTTTTCTGTCAGATTAAACTATCAGACTTTTCACCATTGATGATGTAAAAATACGCCTCGTTTTTTAAATAGGTTTTTCTGTGGCTTGAAATGTGCACGTAGTGAACGTGCACATTTTATCGATTTAAGGATGGGCAATAAAGCCAACAGCTTCATACACTTTATCTAGCGTAGTCTGAGCGCGGGCTTTTGCCTTCGCTGCACCTTCCGCCATGATTTTATTCAGAAGGACTTCATCGTTACGGAAATGATGGAAACGCTCTTGTAACTCAGTCAACATACCGGAAACGGCATCAGCAACAGCACTTTTTAAATGACCATACATTTGGCCTTCAAATTCTGCTTCTAGTTCAGGAATAGTTTTGCCAGTAACACCCGCGAGGATATCTAATAAGTTGGAAACCCCCGGCTTTTGTTCCAGATCGTAGCGAACACGGGGAGGCTCTTCTGAATCTGTGACGGCGCGTTTTATCTTTTTAGCGGCTGATTTTGGATCTTCCAACAAAGCGATAACGTTGTTGCGATTATCATCTGACTTGGACATTTTCTTTTCTGGGTCTTGAAGAGCCATAACACGGGCGCCACCGGTTGGGATAAACGGTTCTGGTATAGCGAAGATATCGCCATAGATGGCATTAAATCGTTGAGCGATATCACGGCTCAATTCAAGATGCTGTTTCTGATCGATACCTACTGGAACTTGGTTTGTTTGGTATACCAAGATATCCGCAGCCATCAGTACTGGATAGTCAAACAAGCCTGCATTGATATTTTCGGCATGACGAGCTGATTTGTCTTTAAACTGGGTCATACGGCTGAGTTCACCGAAATAGGTATAGCAGTTCAGAACCCAGCTTAATTGGGCGTGTTGTGGGACATGAGATTGGACAAAAATAGTACTTTTCTCCGGGTCGATGCCACAAGCTAGGTAGAGCGCTAGTGTATCCAGAGTGCGTTTTCTCAACTCTTTTGGGTCCTGGCGGACCGTGATTGCATGTTGGTCAACAATGCAATAGATGCAGTCATAATCATCTTGCATTTTAACCCACTGGCGTAACGCTCCCATGTAGTTACCGATGGTTAATTCACCGGAAGGTTGTGCGCCGCTGAATACAATAGGTTTTTGGGAGTTTAGTGTTTCAGATACAGTGGGTTCATTCATTTTATTATGCTTCCTGAAGTTTCAAAGATGGGAGTCCAATTGTGGATAGCAGATCCGAAAAATCCGTTAGTATGCAATCTGGATTGCTTAATGCAATAGATTCACCGTAGTTATATCCATAAGTTAAACCAACACAAGGGCAGCCAGCCGCTTGTGCCGCCAAAATATCATTACGGGAATCACCGACAAAGAGCAGTTCTTCCTTACGCAGTCCGAATGTGCCCATTGTTAAATAAATAGGTGCCGGATGTGGCTTTTTCTCTTTAACATCATCACCACCTAACACTAATGAGAAATATTCACTGATGCCTAAAGAAGCCAGCAGAGGAGCAATGAAAGGTGTTGGTTTATTGGTGATGATACCCATTGGTAAGTTGTGTTTTGCCAGTTCAGCCAATGTAACTTTGACTTCCGGGAATAACTGACTGCCTGTTGTTACAGTTGTTTCATAGAAACGGTCAAACAACTCACGGGTTTCTTTATGCAGTTGAGCGGTCAATTTGACGTTGGCCCATGTCAACGCCCGTTCCACCATAATATCTGCGCCATTACCTACCCAGGCAGCAACCCGCTCTTTTCCCGCAGCAGGGAGATCTTTGGCTAGCAGCGCTTGATCCAATGCATCAGCCAAACCACCGGCACTGTCTACCAGTGTGCCGTCCAGATCAAAAGCGATAGCACGAATACCTGTTAATACCTTACTTGCCATGAGATACCTTTGACAATTCACTACGCATATTATCAATAACAGTTTTGTAATCTGGTTGACTGAAAATGGCTGAGCCAGCAACAAACATATCTGCCCCCGCGGTTGCTGCCGCGGCAATATTGCTAGCTTTAATACCACCGTCTACCTCAAGACGGATATCATAACCGCTTTCATCAATGATTTTACGAACCTGACGCAATTTCTCTAGTGTTCCAGGGATGAAAGATTGGCCACCGAAACCGGGATTTACCGACATCAATAGAATGATATCCAGTTTATCCAAGACATAATCAAGATAACTCAATGGAGTTGCAGGATTGAATACCAAGCCAGCTTTACAACCATGTTCTTTGATGAGTTGTAAACTGCGGTCAATATGCTCACTGGTTTCTGGGTGGAAGGTAATGTAAGTCGCCCCTGCTTTGGCAAAATCAGGGATGATGCGGTCAACCGGTTTTACCATCAAATGGACATCGATTGGCGCAGTGATGCCATAATCCCGCAGAGCCTGGCAGACCATAGGCCCGATAGTCAGGTTAGGGACATAATGGTTGTCCATAACATCAAAGTGAACAACATCTGCCCCGGCTGCCAGCACCTTAGCGGTATCTTCACCCAGTCGCGCAAAATTTGCAGATAAAATGGATGGGGCAATCAGAAAATCTTTCATTATCTTCTCCAAATCGTTTCTATCATCCCTTAATTGCCAGGCAAAAGGGGAGTGGATAAATCAGCGATATAATGCCAAAAGTTCGTCTACCTTACTGCGGGCAAGGATATTCCTGCTGATAGTACGACGTGCTTTGACAATATGAAGTGAAGCTTGATAGTACCATTTTCGTGTCATTGGCGTATCGTGGTTGGATATTAAAACAGGAATTGCACGTTCTGATGATAACTTAAATGCAATATTTGCCAGATTTTCCTGATCTGCAATGTTAAAACTATTAGTGTGATACGCCGTAAAGTTCGCTGTTGCTGACAAAGGCGCATAAGGTGGATCGCAATAGATAACCGAGCCTTTATGTGCTTCGTTCAACGTGTGTTGGTAGTGCTCACAGATAAAAGTCGCATTTTTGGCTTTTTCAGCAAACCAGTGTAGTTCTTCTTCAGGAAAGTAGGGCTTTTTATAACGGCCAAAAGGTACGTTAAATTTACCATGAGAATTATAACGACAGAGGCCGTTGTAACAATGGCGATTGAGATAAAGGAATAACACGCTGCGATAGAACGGGTCAGTGCTTTGGTTAAATTGCTCCCGTAACTGATAAAAGTGTTCGGCTGTATTGTATTCTTGGGTAAACAGAGGGCGTGTGTGGACGATAAACTCATTAGCCCTGAGTTTTACTGTGTTGTACAGGTTAATCAGGTCACTGTTGATATCAGCGAGGATATAAGAATCGTAGTCTGTGTTCAAAAAGACAGAACCTGCGCCAACAAATGGCTCTATCAGACAACTACCGGCTGGCAGATGACGTTTGATGTCATCTACCAACGGGTATTTTCCACCGGCCCATTTTAAGAAAGCGCGTTTTTTTTTCATGCTGTCAATAAGTACTCAATCGTTCCAGAGCCGCAGATTGTACTCTGTTTAGGACAGCATATCAGCGCCTAATAAATATTGTTTTATTTTCTTAGGTCTTGTTGCACTTGCTGCATCGTTCTGACCCAAGGTTTTTTCGCCTGAATCTCGGCCGGTAGAGATGAAACAGCCCGTTTAGCTTCAGAAACGGAACGGTAATCACCATGAATTAAAACAAACCAAACTTTTCCATTACGTTTAGTTTCATAAACTTTGTAATGAGTAAGATTATACTTTTTAGCAAAAGCGGTCAGTGTATCTGAGCGGCTGGCACTACTTAATTGTAAAGTGTAGTGGTTTGCCGGGGTTTTCGATAAATCACTACTGGTGCCGCTGACCTCATGGTTTTTACTGCTAGCATGATTTGTCGATGGTTTTGATTTAGCCGGTGTTTCTGATTTCAGTGGACGGATATTTTCCGATTTCTGCTGTATCACTGGCGGCGGTGTTACTGTCTGTTGTTGGGCCTGATTCAGATTTTGCACTGCATGATTTATATTACTTTGTTGTTGAGTCAGTGCATCAGGAATATTTCCTGGTAATTCAATGCGCTGATTTTGGGTTTCGCCATTGTTGGTTTGAGGTTGATGAGGTTGAGTTGCAGCACCACTAACAGGAGGAACATGGATTTCCTGTGGCCTGTTAATTGTATTTGTGGTGTTACTCTCTGATGTTATGGATTGATTGTTATCGTTGTTGGACGATGAACCGGATAAGTCAATATTCTTCTCGGCAACATTTGGCGATTGCTGTTTTTCATGTTCAGTTGGGGCTTTTAAAGCAGAACTGATAGCAATAATCAGTAGTACCAGCACTAAAATTCCAATGCCGAGCATCATTTGCTGACGTGAAATCGCAAATTTAGGTTTGTTTAATGGCTGACGCGAGCGTGAAGGACGGCGATCTGAGGTATCTGGCCTAAACTCACTGTCTACTCTTTGAGCCGCTCTTTGTTCATTTTCTGATTTGAATTCGTCCATATAGCCCTCCAAACAGAGCCAATACTGCCAATTGCAATTGAAGCCAGTCCGGCCGGCTGACTTAACTAAGATAGAAATTTGTCTGATAGAATTGTTATTTTATGACACAACAATCAGATGTATGCAAAAAAACATTTAATTTAATGCCATAAGCATACAACTTACTTAAAATTTACACATTTTCATGGTAAGCACTGACGAATAGCGTCAATAACACAATTGTGTTCAATATCTGAGCGGAGATCAGCTTTACCTATTTTTGTTGGAAGAACCAGCCGTAATTTACCTGCTATAACTTTCTTATCTCGCATCATATGTGGGAGATAGGCTTCTGGCGGCATGTTTTGTGGCCCGTGTACAGGCAGATTTGCCCGTTCCAACAATCGGATAATGCGTTGAGTATCCTGTTCGGAGAAGTTATCAGCAAGTTGAGCTGTTCTTGCTGCCATGACCATTCCTGCGGCAACTGCTTCTCCATGTAACCAGACACCATATCCCATTTCTGTTTCGATGGCGTGACCAAAGGTGTGACCAAGGTTCAACAGGGCACGCAAGCCACTCAATTCTTTCTCATCTGCTGCGACAACTTCAGCTTTCAATTCGCAGCAACGACGGATGCAGTAAGCCATTGCTTGGGTATCGAGAGCCAGGAGTTTACCCATATTATCTTCAAGCCAGCTAAAAAATGCGCTGTCGAGAATGATACCGTACTTAATGACCTCAGCCAGACCGGAAGAGAGTTCGCGGGCTGGAAGCGTTTGCAGGCAGTTGAGATCGACCATTACAGAGGCGGGTTGATAGAATGCGCCTATCATATTCTTGCCAAGAGGATGGTTTACTGCGGTTTTTCCTCCGACAGAGGAATCAACTTGAGCAAGAAGGGTGGTAGGCATTTGAATAAAACGGACGCCACGTTGATAACAGGCAGCGGCAAAACCAGTTAAATCACCGATTACGCCGCCACCGAGAGCGATAAGTGTTGTGTCCCGGCTGTGGTTATTTTCCAGCAAAGCAGAAAATACGTCATTTAATACGGAAAGAGATTTGTACTGTTCACCATCAGGGAGAATCACTTCATCTACCCGAATCCCGGCTTGCTGCAAGGCGGCTTTTACTTTTGCCAAATACAGCGGAGCTAGGGTTTGATTCGTTACCAGCATAACCTGCTGGCCTGCTTTTAGTGGTGCAAAAGCAGAAGGATCGTCAAATAACCCTTTTGCAATGGTAATTGGGTAACTACGTTCCCCTAAAGTGACAGTGATCTTTTCCATAAGCAGCCTTCGCCTTAATTATTTATCGCTGTACAGACTTGCTTGAATCAGTTCTTTTCCAGTAACTCAATGATTTGGTTAGCGACAACTTTAGCGCTCTGTTCATCGGTACGGATAGTGACGTCAGCAATTTCCTCATATAGAGGGTTACGTTCGCTTGCTAAATTTTCTAAAACTTCGCGTGCTGGTGCATCGACTTGAAGTAAGGGGCGTTTTTTATCGCGCTGGGTGCGTGCTAACTGTTTTTCAATGGTGGTTTCCAAGTAGACCACGACACCACGGGCAGACAGACGATTACGGGTTTCTCTGGATTTCACAGAACCTCCGCCAGTCGCCAGTACAATGCCTTGTTTTTCAGTGAGTTCGTTAATCACTTTTTCTTCGCGCTCGCGGAAGCCTTCTTCGCCTTCCACGTCGAATACCCAGCCCACGTCAGCTCCGGTACGTCGCTCAATTTCTTGATCGGAGTCATAAAACTCCATATTGAGTTGCTGAGCTAACTGACGACCAATAGTGCTTTTGCCGGCACCCATAGGCCCAACCAGAAAGATATTACGTTTCTCTGCCATGTTTTTGGTATTACTAAGACTATTCGTTAATGATAACCCGCCCCGCTAATCAAATCAGCAGCGGGACCTAAACTGAAACCTCATGAGCGGTAATGTGAGATCAGATAACAAAATTATCTCAGTACATCAGCCAGTTTTGCAACTATATAAATCAATGATGAGCTTTTTGTAACGAAAGCTCTGGTTTCATTGGCTGATTATTGTGATGTTAAACCCGACCACTCAATTAGCTAACTCTTGTATGCTAAATCGGACTCAGCGTCAAATCTATAAACAAGATTAGTTGGAAAAATCTGCGTATCATCATACAGAATAGTTAAGTTTTTTATGTCCAACTCACTGATATAATGGTTATATTTTTATTTTTGATCAAATGTCCATCAGTTGAGGCGTAATAAATATGACTAACTCTCGTCGGCTGTGTTTATGGCCCTTTTGGTTAAATAGTGAACCGAACAATGGAATGTCTGATAGATAAGGTACCTTTTGGGTTTGCTCGCCTTTTTTCTGTTGAAAAATTCCACCGAGAATAAGTGTTTCACCATTCTTTACAGTAACTTGAGTTATTATTTCCTGTTTGTCGATGGTTAAATTCTCACCGCCTCCTTGACTTATTGAAATCCCTGGCATGTTTTGGCTGATTTTCAGAGAGAGTCTGATTTTATTTTTTCTCAGTATATGGGGGGTAACTTCCATTCCTAGTACGGCTTCTTTAAATTGCACGGTACTTTTCTCTTTTTCTTGGCTGACGTAGGGAATATCAGAGCCTTGCTTGATGCTGGCTAGCTGTTGATGTGAGGCGGTTAGTCTTGGACTAGCGATAATATCTAGTTGGTTTTCTTGTTCTAAGGCACTGAGTTCCATTTCCAGCAAACTGGTGTGAATGCGGGCAATATTGAACGCGAATCGATGCATGTTATCGCTGGCTGCTTGGTTGATATTGAGGCGGTTTATACCCGTTGTTGTGTTAATCTGTTCTCCTATCGGCATGCCCCAGTAAATGCCGAGTTCATGTAGTGCTTCCCTGCTGCTGGTCACGATATGTGCCGTAATTTGCACTTGCTGTTGTGGTGTATCTATCTCTTTCAGCCAGCTTTTTATCTGTGCGATTGCGATAGGGGTATCCTGTAAAATCAGACTATTAGTTTCAGGATCAAAATCAACTTTGCCCTCTTTTGTTATCAGTGCGGGTCTATTTTGCTTGAGATTCAGAGCAATTCTTTCTGCGTCTGCATAGTGTAATACGGTTGAGAGGGACTGAATTTCGGTCTCATTGACTGATTGATCAAATAACTCAACCGATTGCTCTTCTGTCTCTATCATCGGGGGAGCAAAAGGATTTCTTATTTCTGCAACAACAATAGCGGGCAGAAAAAGGATCAACAGAATAAATTTTTTAGTCATAAAACTCCTCATGTGAGGTTTCTGACAGAGTGATTTTGACGTTTAGGGATTCACCTGATGGCGAAATGGAAAGCTGTTTAATCAGCAGCGGTGGATGTAACGTTTGTAACGCTTCAAGAAAACTCAACATCTGTTCGTAGTTCAAATAAATTGTGATTTGCCAGAGCGTTTTTTCCCCTTCTTTTTTACGTTGCCACTCAAGAACTTGTGCGCCAGAATTTATCAATGGCTGTTGCAGTTGTTTTATTGCGGTAATTTTTACCGCATTTTGTCGCGGCTTACTGAGTTCATTTTCTATTTGGTTGATATGTTGTTGTATATCTTCCAATAGCGGTAGCTGATTTAGTCGTTCATTGGTTGCTTTTGTATTGATTTGTTGAGCTGCTATTTTTTCTGTCAGGCTACTTCTTTGTTCAGCGCTTTCTTGCCAGAAGAAAAGATAAAACAGAATCAGAAATGACATAATGATAGCTTGCTGCCAGAGGAAGAGCAGCCAGGTTGGTTTGGCAAACCACCATAGGTAGTCACTTTTTATCATTGGCTATCTCCGTCTGCCAGTTAGCGTCAATAATAAATTGTCTGATTTGTTGTTCGGTGGTGGTCATCTTTTTTAGTTGAATTTCAGACAATTGCCCGTTGTTTTCGAGATTATCCAGTAGAGATGTCATACTGGAGTAATCCAGACTATTAGCAACCAGTTTTAATTGACCAGCCTGATCATCGAAAGCAGTCAGCCAACTTCCATCCGGTAATAATGCAGGTAATTCATTAAATAATCGCCAATGTTGTTGGTTCTGTTTCAGCCACGTTTGTTGTTGTTTTAATTTATAGGTCAGTTTGTTGTGAAGATTAACCGCCTCCTCTGTCTGAACTATCTGTTGTTGCAAATGTAATTGTTGCTGGCTGAGTTGTTGTAATTGCCTTTGGTACTGATTAATCGTTTCCTGTTGTTTTAATAACATCCAGACGAGCACTGTCAGCCACAACATCAGTTGCAATAGGAGAAAAATCGCCCACCAACGATAACGATGTCTTAGCCGGGTTTGTCGCCAAGGCAGAAAATTAACCTGATGCATCATTACTTATCATCCGGCCTGAGTGCTAAACCACCGGCTATCACATATTCCATCAGTTGAATTGGCAGTGGTGGTTGATAGTGACGAAATGCTGTCAACATATCCCAAGAGTAAGTTCCTTCAGGTGGGGCTTCTTGTTGGTAGCTACTGTAGTAAACAGGCTGTTCAGCCATAGATGAGGCGGATAACTGGCGGATAATCTGCTGTGGAGAAGTAGCCGTATTTGCTGATACCAGATCATAAGCGAAGGGGGCATTGGCAGGAGATACCCATAGCCAACCAGATTGTTGCCTGTGTAACAACCAACTATCAGCGGGGACGCCGGCGTATTGCGCTATATAGCGTAGGGCACAGGGAGCAATATCAATGGCGTCTGGAAATATTCCTGCTTGTGCAAGACATTGTAGCCAGAGGTTGAGGTCTTTCTGGCGAGCGGCGCTGATGTAGGCGTTTTGTTCAATAATACGGTAATCCAGCGCCAGTTCTCGGGTGTTAAAGGGAAATTGTTTCTCGGCGCTGGCATTGATAAACCAGCCTTGTTCCGGCTCTTTAAGATTGATCTCTGGAGGTAAAGTCAGACTCCTCTGCAATGTTTGTTGTACAGGTAGGGCGAGTCTGAAACTGACTTTTTTAGGTAATTCTTGGCGCCATTGATTTAAAATATCACATAATATTTCTGGCCGTTGTAAACGGCCCTCTGGCATAACCGCATCAGATAAAAGATATTGCCAGCAGTGGCGAAGCTGCCAGCCATCTCGGCGTTTTATAGCTGCGACGGCGCGAAGGGCGCCATTTTGGATGTCTAATCCGACATACCATTTTGGTGAATACATCTATCGATCTCCATATCAGTAATTTTAATAAAAGACCATATTCAAGGTGCTGTGTAACCTTTATACTACGCGCCGATTGTTTATAAACCACCCGACTAACGTGGCATGGGAAATTTCAGGTGAAGTTCGTAAAGTATTTTCTAGTCTTTGTCGTAAGTTGCATTTTTCTGGGAACGGCCTCGATTTTTGGTATGTACAAATATATCGAGCCTCAGTTACCTGATGTGGCGACATTAAAGGATGTTCGATTACAGACACCAATGCAGGTGTTCAGTGCGGATGGCGAGCTTATTGCCCAATATGGTGAAAAACGCCGTATGCCTCTTGAGCTGTCCGAAATTCCACCAATTATGGTGAAAGCGTTCATTGCAACGGAGGACAGCCGTTTTTATGAGCATCATGGGGTTGACCCTGTAGGTATCATCCGGGCAGCGTCTGTAGCGATGAGTTCAGGCCATGCGTCACAAGGGGCGAGCACCATTACTCAGCAACTGGCGAGAAATTTCTTTCTCACTCCAGAGAAGACGTTGATGCGTAAAATCAAGGAAGTTTTTCTGGCCATCAGGATTGAGCAATTGCTGAATAAGGATGAGATCCTCGAACTCTATCTCAATAAAATTTACCTTGGTTACCGGGCTTATGGTGTCGGGGCGGCGGCTCAAGTCTATTTTGGTAAGAGTGTCAAAGAGTTGACATTGAGTGAAATAGCCACGATTGCCGGTTTGCCAAAGGCGCCTTCTACGTTTAACCCGCTTTATTCGTATAGTCGGGCGATTAACCGTCGGAATGTGGTTCTGAGTCGTATGCTTAATGAGGGCTATATTACTCAGCCGCAATATAATCAAGCCAGAAGTGAAAAGTTGGTCGCTAATTACCATGCGCCCCAGATTGCTTTCTCCGCGCCCTATTTGTCCGAGATGGTGCGTCAGGAGATGATTGAGCGTTATGGTGAGAATGCTTATACCGACGGTTATAAAGTTTACACTACGATTACCCGTAAACTTCAGTTGGCTGCCGTGGATGCGGTTCGTAATAACCTCATTGATTATGATGTGCGTCATGGTTACCGTGGAGCACAGGAAGTATTGTGGAAAGTGGGCGAACCTGCTTGGGATCGGGAACAGATTGTCAAGAAGCTTAAGACCTTGGCAAATTATGGGTCATTAATGCCGGCTGTGGTGACTAAAGCCGGTAGTGATCAGGCGATAGTGATGTTGCCTGATGGCAGTAGTGCGGAATTGCCAATGGCGGGTGTCCGTTGGGCCAGAAAGTTCAGATCTGATAGTGCGCAGGGTGCGGTTCCTCGTAGTGTGAATGAAGTGGTTCGGGTTGGTGAACAGGTTTGGGTTCGGAAAGTAAAGGATATTTGGTGGTTGGCGCAAGTGCCGGAAGTTAACGCGGCTTTGGTCTCTATTGATCCCAATGATGGTGCTGTGAAGGCGCTGGTGGGCGGGTTTGATTTTAACTTGAGTAAATTTAACCGCGTCACTCAGTCGTTACGTCAGATTGGTTCCAATATCAAACCATTTCTCTATACCGCGGCGATGGATAAAGGGCTGACATTGGCTTCATTGCTGAATGACTTACCCATTAGCCGTTGGGATGCTGGAGCCGGTACTGACTGGCGTCCGAAAAACTCACCACCGACTTATGTTGGGCCGATCCGTTTGCGTCAGGGATTAGGGCAATCGAAGAACGTCGTGATGGTTCGGGCAATGCGAGCAATGGGAGTCGATTATGCCGCTGATTACCTGCAACGGTTTGGCTTTCCGGCACAAAATATAGTACGTACAGAATCTCTGGCTTTGGGATCGCCATCATTCACACCAATGCAAATGGTACGTGGCTATTCGGTCATGTCCAATGGCGGCTATCTGATCGATCCTTACTTTATTACTAAGATTGAAAACGAAGATGGCGATATTCTATTTGAGGCTAAACCTAAAATTGCATGTCCGCAGTGCGATATTCCAGTAATTTATGGGGATACGGCACGTTCAATCGAACTTTCTGAAAACTCGATTGAGAATGTTGCTCAATCTCATGTCAGCCAGCAAGAGATATTGCCGTTACCTGAATTGGAAAAAGCCCCGGTAATTGATAGCCATGAAAAGGCGCCAAAATATGCTCCTCATGTTATCAGTACTCAGTTGGCATTTTTGATCCATGATGCTTTGAATAGCAATATTTTTGGCGAGCCGGGTTGGTCTGGTACGGGTTGGCGTGCTTCACGGGATCTGAAACGTCGTGATATCGGCGGCAAAACTGGAACAACTAACAGCTCAAAAGATGCCTGGTTTTCAGGTTATGGGCCGGATATTGTCACCACGGTTTGGATTGGCTTTGATGACCACCGTAGAAGCCTTGGTCGTACCGCGGCCGGAGGCGGTGAAGCGGGTGCTAAGAGTGCGCAGCCAATTTGGGATGACTTTATGAAAATCGCGCTGGAAGGGGTTCCTGAAAAAGAAGTCACACCTCCTCCGGGGGTTGTTTCTGTCGTGATAGATCGTAAGACAGGTAAACTTGCTGGCGGAGGCGGGGATACCCGTAGTGAATACTTCATTGACGGAACTCAACCTACAGAGAGTGCGGTGCAAGAAGTTGGCACAACTTTAATTGAGAATGGTGAAAGCCAAGAATTATTCTGAGGATAAGACACAGGCACAACGGAAGCGTTGTTGTGCCTGTGAACTTCAACGGTGCTTTAAATATTTTTGTGCCAAAAATAGGGCGCAGACATTACGTGCTTCGTTGAAATCAACGTGATCTAGTAATGACATCATATCTGCTATTGGCCAACGTATTTGTGGTAGTGGTTCAGGTTCATCTCCTTCCAGTCTTTCTGGATAGAGATTTTCAGCAATAACAATATTCATTTTGTGAGAAAAATAGGCTGGGGCCATAGTAAGTTTGGCTAATTGTTCTATTTTTCTGGCACCAAAGCTGACTTCTTCTTTTAATTCACGGTTAGCGGCTTCGAAGATATTTTCCCCAGGGTCGATCGCGCCTTTAGGAAAGCCCAATTCGTACTGCTCAATGCCGACTGCATACTCACGAATAAGCAACAATTCATCCCCAATGACTGGGATTATCAGAACAGCTTCCCGATTGACCGGACGCATTCGTTCATAAACGCGTTTTACACCGTTACTGAATTCGAGATCAACTGACTGAATATGAAATAAACGTGAATGAGCAATGTCCTCTATGTTTAGGATTTTAGGGTTTTTCAGGTCATTCATAATTGCCCCTGATGGTTTAGTATTGGTTGAGTTGAGTGTCTGTGCATTATTACGTCATGAATTATTTCATTAACCTTAGATTTTATGATGAAATTAGGTACACTCCATAAGTTGACTAAATATGGCCGATTATTTTGATAAATGATATACCCGTTATCTTTCAAGTTGTCTCTTTGTTGGCTGCGCTCACTCACCCCGGTCACATAGTTCCCTATGCTCCCGGGGATTCGCTCCCTTGCCGTCGCGATGCACCTTGAAATCCATTGGGTATAGTGATTATCGCTGGTTATTGTTGTTACTGTTATCTTTATCCTCTTTGGAAATAGATCTATGTTGTGGATAGTTTAGTGCGTGATTATATAACTCATTGTAAAATAAATTAAAAAACAAATAGAAATAACCTAATTCAAAACTTAACGTGTAGTTGATAATTTGCAAACAACAATAGCAAGATTGTCATGGGTATGGGGATAAAATGAGCGTAACAGTCGTTATATTGGCTATCTTGATAATTAGCTTGATTGTCATGGCTTCCTTTCTGATTCTCAAATGGAAGTTACATGATAATGCCAGTTATCTACCTTCTGTTGCTACACCAACCTATCGTAAACTTAATGCTGATGAGTATCAGGCTATTGAATGTTATTTGAGTCGAGTGTTGCTGCCAGTTGTAACAGACCGTATTAATAAAACAAGTTGGCCAATTCTGATGGGTAAAAATGATATGGTTTATACTATCTGTCATTCCATTACCCGATTTTCTGTTGCCTCAGATGAACTACATAGCTGGCGTTATTATATTGATATGGCAGAAGTTCATTTACCGTTTTTCCTTGAGCCTTTTATTAAACAACAGAATATTATTGATGTTGTTCACACTGCGACAATACCACTGGTTATTTCGATTAATGGTCACTTTCTGAAAGATTTTCAACAGGATTTTCCTTCTGCTCCGGTAATTTCAGAGGTATCTCATCAACAGGCATCGATCCAGAAAAACGGTGAAACCAGCGTAAAATTACAAAATATCCGTAAAGAGACATTGGAAGAGTACCGGTTAAATCACTCATCGGGGATTTGGGAGGGGGGATTTTTGTGTTTTGGATTTTTCATTTGGTTTCTTGCATTACTTTCACCAACACTGCTTTTGCCGTGGCTGATGTTGATTGCAGGCAGTTTAGTCGTTGTCAGTTTTTGGCCGCTATTTTGTCCACTCTCAATATGCAGGCGCCAGGATATTCACTGTTTTACCGGTATACCAAAACGATGGGGATTATTTGGCGAATTTGAACAAGGGCAAATGAGCAATATTTCACTTGGTGGAATTGATTTGATTTATCCTCCTCATTGGGAGCCTTATGTTGCTCACTATCTTGATCAAAAAACCAATATTGATATTTACACTAACGGCCAGGTAGTCAGTCAAGGGCATTATCTCTCTTTGCATGAGGAAGAAAAAAATTACCCTTACCATCGTTATGGGAAAAATCTCATGATGATCGTTAGTAGCTTGCTGATTATGTTACTGCTCTATTTTTATCAGCCGGTTAGTGTACCGATGAAACTCAGTTTTGCCTGGTTGCGTGGCAGCAGCACAAAAGTCGTCACTGACGCTAATATGATGGAAGGGATGGAATTGCGAGTTGGGGATATCCTGAAAGCAAAAGGGGTTGGTATGTGTTATATGCCGCCAAACAATATGAGTGGTAAAGGAGACACCTATTTTTCTCCATTCGATTGTTCGGGGATATATTGGAATAGAGTTAATCCACTGCCAATACCAGAATCAGAAATTATAGAAAATGCCGCTAAACTGATTGCCACTGTTAATAAGCAATTACGTTTACAGGAAAATGACGATGTAATAAATCCAGATCTTGCTCAGGAGATTTTCAAATCTGGTATGATCTTATTGGATAATTTCCCTGATATTGTATTGAAAACTAAAGAATTATGTGAAAAAGAAACAGACTGTTTACGATTGAAAAATGCTTTGGTTAACTTGGGTAATGCTAGTGATTGGCTCACTTTGTTAAAGAATGCGGAAAGTGGCAAATTGGATGGTACTCATGTTTTATTACGTCCGGCTGGCGCTGAAGCTTTGGGGAAATTGGTTGATGCGACTACATCATCATTTATCTACCGGGAAATAGATAAAGTCGCAATGCTGCTTAATAGTCCTTCTCCTGGCGGTGTTCTGCTTATCAGTGATGAAGGCAAACAACTGGTTGAATATATAACGCCGGCTATCATCTCTTATGACCATAGTGCGTTGGAACAATGGCGTGAATTACAGCGGTTATCGGATATGGTATTGCAAACACCCTTTGAGACAACGGGAATTATCACGGAATTGTCCGTAGACAGTCATGGAACTCGCCGGATTGTGTTGCATAATGAACTGGATTCCATGACGCTTGCTCGTTGTATTGGTACTACTGTTTTATTCTTGACTCTTTTTACGACCTTAATCATTAACTTTGTGCTGGTTGTTAAGAAAAATCGGCAGAATAAACAACGTCTAAACAAAATCAGTCAATATTACGATAACTGTTTTAATACACTTTTTCCGCCTACGCGTTGGCGATAATCGACAATGGTATGTTAGGCTTTGCTTTATTTGCCAAAGCTGATGGTAAGAGGAAAAATGAAGGGTAATTCAGACTCCGATCAAGCTGTCCGTCTGGATAAATGGCTGTGGGCGGCCCGTTTTTATAAAACACGGGCTATTGCACGAGAAATGATAGACGGTGGTAAAGTTCACTATAATGGTCAAAGAAGTAAACCAAGTAAATTGGTTGAACCAGGGGCTGAAATTAAACTGCGTCAAGGTAATGATGAACGTATAGTTGAAGTTCTTGCGTTGAGCAATCATCGACGTAGTGCGCCGGAGGCGCAGCAACTTTACCAGGAGACGGAAGCGAGTATTGCTAACCGGGAAAAAATGGCAATTGCTCGAAAAATGAATGCATTAACTATGCCTCATCCTGATCGCCGACCGGATAAAAAAGAAAGACGCACGCTGATTAAGTTTAAGAACACCAAATTAAGTGGGCAGGAATAACCTGTTCGAATGAGAGATAGTTATGTTTAAACAAGACCAATTGCACCGCTTTTTATTTGAGAATTATTCTGTACGTGGTGAGCTGGTTTTAGCCAGTGAAACTTACCAGCATATTTTGGAGAATCATGATTACCCGCAGCCGGTACAGCAATTATTGGGAGAACTGTTGGTAGCAACCAGTCTATTAACTGCAACCCTGAAATTTGATGGCGATATTACGGTTCAGATTCAGGGGGATGGTCCGGTCAAATTGGCTGTGATTAATGGTAATCATCAGCAACAAATGCGAGGTGTCGCTCGTATTGATGGATTAGTGACTGAAAATAGCAGTTTGAAACAGATGGTTGGTACAGGCTATATGGTTATTACCATTACGCCAACTCATGGTGAGCGTTATCAGGGCGTGGTTGCGCTGGAAGGTGAAACACTGGCGGATTGCCTTGATGATTATTTCAGACAGTCTGAACAGCTACCGACTCGTTTATTTATCCGTACTGGCATTCAGGATGGAAGGATTGCTGCTGGTGGTATGTTGTTACAGATTCTGCCAGCTGCGGAACAGGGGAGTGCAGAAGCTTTTGATCATCTGGTGCAACTTACTGCAACCATTAAAGGTGAAGAGTTATTTTCATTGGAAGTTAAGGAAATCTTGCACCGTCTTTATCATGAGGAAGATGTCATATTATATGAACCGCAAGCGGTCGAATTCCGTTGTACTTGTTCTCGCCAACGTTGTGCTGACACATTAGTCACACTTTCCGATGAGGATGTTAATCATATTTTGCAGAAAGATGGCAACATTGATATGGCGTGTGAGTATTGCGGCACGCACTATATTTTTGATGCTGATGATCTTGCTGCAATCAGGACGGAAAAAAAGAACCGATTCCATTGATATTCGATCTAAACAAACTTTTTCACCTTTTAAGGCGCGGCTCCGCGCCTTTCTATCAATTATCCATAATACTCAGAACTATTTTCGTGCCTTTGGCCCAAGATCAAACTTAAAAAAATAGTGGGTTTTCAATTTTTTGATAACTATCGCTGTTAATTAATCATAACTATTTATTATTGCTCACAGAAAAAGCGTGACTACCCACCAGGAGCAATGACATGAGTGTTAAAGGCATTACCCCGCAGGAACTCGCGGGCTACGGAATTCATGATGTTAACGAAATTATTTATAATCCAAGCTATGAGTTGTTATTTTCAGAAGAGACTAAACCTTCACTCAAAGGCTGCGAGAGTGGCACTCTGACCAACCTGGGGGCTGTGGCTGTCGATACGGGGATCTTCACGGGTCGTTCACCCAAAGATAAGTACATTGTTCGTGATGATGTCACCTGTGACACCGTATGGTGGGCCGACCAGGGAAAAGGTAAAAATGATAACAAGCCATTACAGCAGGAAACATGGACACATCTGAAAGGTTTGGTCACTAAACAGCTTTCAGGCAAACGTTTGTTTGTGGTTGATGCTTTCTGTGGTGCTAATGCAGATACACGATTGAAAGTCCGCTTTATTACAGAAGTTGCGTGGCAGGCCCACTTTGTTAAAAACATGTTTATCCGTCCGTCAGATGAAGAGTTGGCTGAGTTCAAACCAGATTTTATTGTAATGAATGGTGCAAAATGCACCAACCCGCAATGGCAAGAGCAGGGTTTGAACTCTGAAAACTTTGTTGCGTTCAACCTGACAGAGCGTATGCAGCTTATTGGCGGTACCTGGTACGGCGGCGAAATGAAGAAAGGGATGTTCTCTATAATGAACTACCTGTTGCCACTGAAAGGTATTGCTTCGATGCACTGTTCTGCCAACGTGGGTGAAAAAGGGGACGTTGCGGTCTTCTTCGGCTTGTCTGGTACAGGTAAAACCACACTTTCTACTGATCCAAAACGTAAGCTGATTGGTGATGATGAGCACGGTTGGGATGATGACGGTGTGTTCAACTTTGAAGGGGGTTGTTACGCGAAAACCATCAATCTGTCTAAAGAGGCGGAACCCGATATCTATCATGCGATTAAACGTGATGCGTTGCTGGAAAATGTTACTGTACTGACAGATGGCACGGTTGATTTCAATGATGGTTCAAAAACGGAAAACACCCGTGTTTCTTATCCTATCCACCATATTGAAAACATTGTTAAGCCGGTTTCCAAAGCGGGCCATGCAACTAAGGTCATTTTCCTGACTGCGGACGCATTTGGTGTGTTGCCTCCAGTATCTCGCTTGACACCTGAACAGACTCAATATCACTTCCTGTCTGGTTTTACGGCAAAATTGGCAGGTACCGAACGTGGTGTGACTGAACCGACACCCACATTCTCTGCATGTTTTGGTGCCGCATTCCTGACTTTGCATCCAACCCAATACGCGGAAGTATTGGTAAAACGTATGCAGGCGGCAGGCGCTAAGGCTTATCTGGTGAATACTGGCTGGAATGGTACGGGTAAACGGATCTCGATTAAGGATACCCGCGGGATCATTGATGCCATCCTAAATGGTGATATTGAAGAAGCAGATACCATTACATTACCTATTTTCGATCTGGCGGTTCCGACAGCGTTGCCGGGTGTTGATACCGATATTCTTGATCCACGTAAGACTTATGCAGATAAATCTCAATGGGAAGAGAAGGCGAAAGATTTGGCCCATCGTTTTGTCGACAACTTTGATAAATATACCGATACCCCGGCGGGGGAAGCTTTAGTGAAAGCGGGCCCTAAACTGTAATTGTGAATTTTTTAGCCTCATCCGTTAGGGTGAGGCTTATTTGATATTTATGCCGGAGGAAGGTCGAACAACAATATTTCACTATCGTTGCTGCTGTTAAGTTGAAGATTGATTTCATCCCGGATAGCCAGACCATCGCTGGTGGTGGCTTTGATACCATTAACCGTCACTTCGCCACGAATGACTTGTATCCAAATATAACGACCTTTTTCTGCAACATATTCGGCGGTTTCGTGATCCTTAAGTACCCAACGCCATAAAGTCATATCCTGAAATACTTTCAGTGAACCATCCTGGGCATCAGGCGAGAGCACCAATTGGCGACCTTGTACATCATCAAAACGGCGCTGTTCATAACGTGGTGTTAAGCCTGTTTTATCTGGGCTAATCCAGATTTGATATAGATGCAATTGGCGCTCTCTGTCCGGGTTGTATTCTGAATGACGAATACCGGTACCTGCGCTCATAATTTGGAATTCACCGGCAGGTACCCGTTCTTTATTTCCTATACTATCCTGATGTTCAACGGTGCCGGAAAGAACGTAGGTCAGTATTTCCATATCTTTATGCGGATGGGCGCCAAAACCTTGACCTGCTTGGATGGAATCTTCATTAATCACTCTCAACGCTGAGAAACTCATAAAATTGGCGTCGTAGTAGTTGGCAAATGAGAAGGTATGCCAGCTAGTTAACCAGCCATGATCGGCATGGCCGCGATTTGATGCTTTACGTAAATGGATCATATTCAAATCTCCTCAATAGTTTTTATAGTCTAATTGAGAAGAATTAGCATTAAAGCTTAAAAAGCTGACTTAAATTTTCAAATATTTTGAATAATTGGCGATTGGATTAATTAATAAAAAAAAGCCAGCACCCGGCTGGCTAAAGTAAACACTGGAAGCAATGTGAGCAATGTCGTGCTTTCATCTGTACCCTGAAGACGGTTCATCTGAAAGCGATACGAATGATAATAATTATCACTATCGATTGTAAAGCGTTTTTTCTGGTCAAAGATAGAATAATGGTGAAGGTTTATTCTAACTATTTGATAAATATTGTTATTTATATAGAGTTCAGTGTGATTTTTAAGGGAAAGCAAACGATTTCACCGAGTCGATTTGTTAAGTGATCATCCTAAATTATTCAGTAAATTTGACATTTTATTAAGAGTCTTAACAGAAGTTACCGTAAACCCTTATCCAAGGTTTATTTGTTAAAATTATTTTATTCAGGGCTGAAAAGTGCTTAGAAAAGTTGAATAAAACTAATATAGCGTTGGAATTTAATTTACCGTAGCCAGCTATTTATTTTGCAAAATGTATTGATGAAATAATTATGCTGTAATGAATTTTAATGTGCGGCTCAACGCCAAATTTTCTCTAAAATTTACCCATTCTGAATTTATTTACTCTAATAAGCTGTTTCCTTTATATATTCTGACTGTGTTTTAACGTCATGAAAGATATCTTTTCAGGTAATTATATGTGGCATTTTTTGGCGTGGATTATGTTAACAAGTTTGACTGTTTGGGGAATGATTAATCATTCACTAAATCAGAATTATCAACAACAAACAGTTTCATTTAATATTCTTTATCGCGAGCTGAGTGAAAAGTTGGCACAACATGACGCTATTGTATCGCTAACGGATACTAATATCGAATTAGATCAGCTACAGGAAAACTTTCCGCAAATTGTCGGATTGCAAGAGATGCCAATGAATGTATTAATCTTCCCTATAATCAGTGCAGAGGGAGAAGGAAGATATTGGCTTAATAGTAAACGTGATAGTATCCGGTTATTGATAGATCTCAATATTCTGATGAAAGATCTATCATTATTATCACAATTTCGGATGGTACAACTGGATTGGAATAGTCGCCCATTGATTACCTATGGGCTGGAGAAAGAGCACTATTTTTGGAACTGGGAGAAAAAGTTAACCAATCGTTTTCAGCCTTTTGTGCTTAAAGTGGGTAACGACCAACAATGGTCTAAACTTCCGTGGGGCTATATTGCTTGTCTTAGTTTTTTATGGGCAGTGATTATCTGTTTTATCTTTTTAATTCAGAAGAATAAAAGATTGAGGAAAATTTCTGATTTACGAGCACGTTTCTTTGAATTTACCCGCTTAAATACAATGGATGAAGTGGCAACGGGTGTTGTTCATGAATTAAATCAGCCTTTGACAGCGATTATGAGTTATAACCAAACTGCATTGCGGTTAATGAAAAAGCAGCAATATGATAAAGTGACGCCGATACTGGATTCATCAATTTTGCAAACTCAACGCATCGCAAATTTATTAACGCAATACCGCCAAAAACTGACGGCCGGTAGTATTATTTTTCAATCTATAAATATTCAATCGATATTAGGTCGAGTTGAGATATTGCTCGAAAATGAAATTAAGGCTGGTAAGGTTAAGATAATAAAGCATATTTGTGATGAGCTGCCGATGATATCTGCCGAGCCGCTATGGATTGAACAAATATTTCATAATTTAATCAGCAATGCCATTCAGGCACAGCAAGAGCAAGGTCAGTCAGAATATCAAAATTGGATCTGCATCGATATCGCCTGTATTAATGAAATGATGAGAATCACGGTAACAGATGGTGGTCCTGGATTAAGTGATGAAGCTTTAAAAAACGTGTTTATTCCATTCTTCACAACACGCCAACAAGGTATGGGATTGGGAATGACGTTAACGGAAACATTAATTCATAAACTTAGTGGTGATATCAATGCTGAAAATTGTGAAACGGGAGGAGCGCGTTTTATTATTTGGCTACCAACTAATAAAGGTAAGGAGAAATAATGGCGGCAGTGATTTATCTTATTGATGATGATGAAGCGATCCGTGACTCATTATCTATGTTATTAGAAACAATGAATTGGCAGGTAAATTCATTTCCTGGTGCGCAAGAATTTCTTGATGAAATTGGTAGCAAAAATATTGTAGCGCTTCAGGGATGTATTTTATTGGATATTCGTATGCCGGGAAAACCTGGATTGGCATTGCAGGCGGATCTATTGAAACTCAATAGTACATTACCGGTCATTATCATGACCGGACACGGAAATATTGATATTTGCCGTCGTGCTTTTAAAAATGGTGCTTTCGAGTTTTTAACCAAGCCTATTGATGCGGATTTATTAATTGAAACAGTTTCAAGTGCATTATTATTTCATCAGAAAGTATTTAAGCAACGTCAGATATATGAACAATTGAAAACGAAATTCAGCCAGTTATCTGAACGTGAAAGGGAAGTGATGAAAATTATTTTAGAAGGTAAAACCAGCAAACAAACTGCTCAACAGTTATCGTTATCACCACGTACTATTGAGGTTCATCGTGCCAATATATTTCATAAATTGGATATACATTCTTTACCGCAGTTAGTCAAAGAGTATGAGTTATTTAAGTCATTATCTTATGACTAAGTATTTCTACTGAGTCGAATAAGTAATTGGCCGAATAGCTATAGCCGATAAACCTCATTAATTTAGAACAGGATAATTCATCAACTTAAACTTAATGAGGTTTACCTATGAAACATTCTCTTTTCTATACTGTCCTGGCAGCAGGGTTATTCGCTCAGACGGCTTTTGCTTCATCATTAATTACTGAACGTAATATTACCCTTGAGATAGCAAATAAATTAGCTTCTGAGGCAATTCAGTCTTGTCAATCGAATAATTATAACGTGGCGGTTTCTGTTATTGATAAAAGTGGGGTTTTGAAAGCGGTTCAGCGTATGGATAAAGCCGGTTTGCATACTGTTGAGGCGAGTAAAATGAAAGCTTATACCGCGTTATCTACTCAGAGAACGTCAGAGGACGTAATGAAAACGGCGCAATCAAATCTTGGCGCTCAATATTTAGGGGATATTCCAGGCTTCCTATTACTTGGTGGAGGTGTTCCAGTTAAATCTGGTAATGAAGTGATTGGCGCAATTGGTATTGGCGGCGCACCGAGTGGTTCTTTAGACCAACAGTGTGCTCTTGATGCAATTCAGAAAATTTCATCAGATTTATCTTAATCATAACGATTTATAAAATGTACCGGGGTAACGATAATGAATTAAATCTCCATTTCTACTCATGATGACAATACTCATTGTATTCATTTTAGGAATGTGGAATTTAGGTTTAGTATCTTTCATGATCGTACTCTTGCATAGAGACAATAACTAAGAATTAAGTTATTGTCTCTTGTTTTTTATAGTTAATATGTCAATTTTATCCTCAGCTTTATTTAAATATATTCTTAGTTAAAGTGTATATAATTGACTCTATTGTTTGTCTTATAATGACATTACAAATTAAAGTGAATAGGCTATTTGGCGAATTTTATTCAATTAGGTGAGTTTGGTTTTAATTGGAGTGAGAATATAAAATGACGTAGAAGGATAGACTTACATTAAATATCATCTTTTAATGAAGACAGAGATGATAGAAAAGGTGGTTATAATGTGAATCCAAGAGTGCATATTATTAATTCTCCCGATTATAATCTTGTTTTAGGCTATTGTTTTGGTCGAAATGATCAAGCTTTACGTTTTTATACAGGTTTAGGTCCTGTAACAAGTTACACTTATATCTAATGCAAGAAAAAACGCAGGATTAGGAGGAAAGGAATGCCTTAATAATCCTGCATAACAAAAAATGCTTTTTTGCAGAAACAATAAAGTTTGTGAAAATATATAAAAATGACAATGACTGCATTTGACATCATTTTAATCTGTATCTGATGGAATAACACAAATAAACTCACATTAGGATTATGTAATAAAAGATTATTACATTATTATTGTGCGCAATATCACGAAAAAATATCTCCTCCTAATCCCTCCTCCCTCTTAGTATCAAAACCAGGAGGATGCTGACTCATCTGAGACATTATTTAATATTTCATTCCCATTTTATTAACAATAATATCGGCGACGATTTATTTCTATTAAAAAGGTCTGATTATGGTAGCTCACTTCTGGAAAAGGGCTTACCTGGCCCTATTAAGCAGTACATTCGTTTTACTACTGGCAAGCTGTGATAACAATAGTTCTTTACCCGAATCCCCGGAGGAGCCGATGGCGCATATCCCTAATAAAGTACCCAGTGAAGCTGCTGTTGCCGGCAATTTTCAGGCAGTGATCCACTTGGTGGACATTGCTAAATTAAGTCAAAGCCCAACAACAAACCGTGATTACAGTACTAACACCCTCTACTTGTGGAACGATAAAAATTGTGATGCCTTGGCTTCCCCTTCATCAAGTTGGAACGACACCAGTGCAACTCCCACAGGCAGCGATAATTATGGGCCTTACTGGGTGGTGCCGTTGAACAAGAACGAGGGCTGTATCAATTTTATCGTGCGTGATGGTAACAACAATAAATTGATCGACAGTGACCTAAAAATCTCCTTCTCTGATTTCAAGAACCGTACCGTCTCTGTGATACCCAGCAGTCATCAAATCTATAGCAGTCGTGCGGCAGCTTTTAATTCCGTGTTTGGCGTTTCTCAGGCTTCGGCACACTGGGTCGATAACCAGACTTTGTTGTGGTCGGGCGGAGCGGATAAACCCCATGTCCGCTTATATTACAATCAGAACAGCAAAGTAGAAGCTAATGATGAAGGAAATTTCATCGATAGCTATCTGACACTGACACCGACCACCTTGAGCCAGAAAACGGCTGATAGATTTCCTCACTTGAGGCAATTAACCGCATTTCGTTTGCCTGCGGATACGGATGTCGATACGTTACTTACCGGTGATCTGGTGGCATTAGCGACCAATGAAGCGGGCTTGCTGTTATCAGCTACTCAAGTACAAACGGCTGGTGTTTTGGACGACCATTTCGCCAGTGCTGCTGACACACTGGAATATGGTGCGCTAATCAACGATACCAGTGTTACTTTCCGCTTGTGGGCGCCTACTGCTCAACATGTTGGGTTGGTTATCTACGATAAAGATAAACAGGCCATTGCCAATCATGACATGAACCGTGATCCTGCTAGTGGTTCTTGGTCATGGCAAGGTGATAAGGATTTGATTGGTGCTTATTACCGCTATGCTTTAACGGTATACCACCCATATTCCCGTAATGTAGAGCACTATGAGGTTACCGATCCCTATTCCCACAGTTTGTCCACCAATTCGGAATACAGCCAAGTCATCAACTTGGATGATGAAGCGCTAAAACCATACAACTGGGATAGCTTGCTCATGCCGCATTCGCAAAATACACCGGCGGATATTGCGCGTATGACCATCTATGAAGCTCATGTCCGTGATCTCTCCGTTGCAGATGAAACAGTGCCAGAAACTTGGCGCGGTAAGTATCTGGCTCTCACCGCTGACAATAGCGATATGTTCAAACACCTTAAGGCATTGAGTCAGGCAGGGGTGACTCATATGGAGCTATTGCCAGTATTCGATGTGGCTTCCATTAATGAATTTAGCAACCAAGTAGCCGATCTCAACCATCCATTCAGTCGTTTGTACCAAGTCAACCCAAAGGTGAGGAGCAGCCGTTTCGCTGATTATTGCAATATTTCACAGACTGTGGGTGAAGTATTGCAGGAGTTACAGCGTGGTGACAGTGCCAATAACCCGCAGGTACAAGAGTTAAATGCAATGATTGCGGAAACCGACTCCTACAACTGGGGTTACGATCCATTTCATTACTCGGTACCGGAAGGCTCTTATGCTACTGATGCAGAAGGTTCAGTACGTATAAAAGAGTTTCGTGCCATGATTCAGGCTATTAAGCAGCAGTTGGGAATGAATGTGGTTATGGATGTAGCGTACAACCACACCAATGCGGCAGGTCCAACAGACAGATCTTCCGTGTTAGATAAGATAGTCCCTTGGTATTATCATCGCCTGAATGAAATCAGTGGTAATGTTGAATCCAACACTTGTTGTCACGATACAGCGCCAGAGCACCGCATGTTCGCTAAACTCATTGAAGACTCGCTGGTGACTTGGGTTAAGGACTATAAGATCGACGCATTTCGATTTGACTTAATGGGCTATCATCCGAAGGCTCAGATTTTATCGGCGCTGGCAAAAGTACGTGCGATTAACCCATCGGTCTATTTTTTTGGTGAAGGTTGGAACTCAGGGCAGGAGGACCGCTTCGAGATTGCTTCACAGATTAATCTTAAAGGCACAGGGGTGGGTACTTTCTCTGATCGGCTACGAGATGCGGTACAGGGTGGCGGGCCGTTTGATTCCGCTGATAGCATTCGCATTAATCAGGGGGTAGGCAACGGCGCTGGAACGTTACTTAACGAAATGGCGTGGTTCGATGCTAATGAGGCGCGTCATCTGGCGGATTTGGTACGTCTCGGTATGGCGGGTAATTTGGCTGATTTTGTGATGATCGATAAAGATGGGGCAGTGAAAACGGGTAGAGACATTAACTACAAAGGCGCTATAGCCGGTTATGCCGCTGATCCAATTGAGGTGATTAATTATGTCTCTAAGCATGATAACCAAACGTTGTGGGACATAATCAGCTACAAAGCGGCGCGTGAGGCAGATTTGGCGACACGAGTTCGTATGCAGGCAATATCCCTCGCCACGACATTCCTTGGGCAGGGGCTGGCTTTTGCTCAACATGGATCGGAGCTACTGCGCTCAAAATCTTTTACCCGCGATTCCTATAATTCCGGTGATTGGTTTAATCGTGTTAGCTACACCTACCAGGATAATAACTATGATGTTGGTATGCCGGATCAGCGTGTTGATGGCGAAAATTACGCATTGATTGAAAAAGTGAAAAATGTGGTAGATAAACCGGGCCGGACTGAATTATTACAGATGACGGCTTTTTATCAGGAATTGTTGCGTTTGCGTCAATTTTCACCATTGATGGCTCTTGGTGATGGCGCATCGGTTAAACAACGTGTTGATTTCCGTAACGTTGGGCCGTATCAGCAGCTTGGGTTGCTGGTGATGACCATAGATGACGGTAATACTACTGGTGATGACCGTGATTTGCGATTTGACGGCTTGGTGGTGATGATTAATGCGGCTCCACATCCTGCCACCGTAAGAGATCTTAACGTCAGAGAGTTGAAGTTGAATGATATTCAGAGCGAGCTAGGCAGAGCTTCGTTGGCTGCGGGTATTAGAATTGCGAAAGATGGCACGGTCACGTTACCAGCCTGGTCAGTAGCGGTGCTGGTTCTGCCACAGGATGGTGTTCGTGGTACTGGTTTGCCTGTCCGCAGGAAGTAACACGCAGGAATTTTCTATTGTTTGCATCGGGGCGGTTTGTCCAGACCGCCCATTTTTACCTTGAAAGGGTCCTCCCGCCGCTTTCCTTGCTGATGATAATTGAGGCATTATTTATCTCCTTATTATATTCCTACATTATCACTCTTTGTTTTTCGTTATCGTCTTGCTGCTATTCTTCACAAAATAGGTGGCTTTATAAGCTTAATTTTCCCATTGGTCACAGCGCTTAATAGTTATAAAAGTCAGTAATTCGGGTTGACATAATAAAAAAATGTGATGATATGGTTTTTATTCGATTGTGAATTATACAAAATTCTTGGTGGTAGCTTTTTACTTGTTACCACACAGAGGGAGGCGAGTTGAATTTCCAAGGGTTACAGGCAAAGTATCGCCGTCTATTTCAGGAAAGTGCCGCCTGGAAACTGTTAAGAGCCGATAATTCCCCTTTAATTTTGGCGTTTCTGGGGGAGTTGTTTTCCGAGGAAAGTGAAGTCCCTTTTAGTCGTGCCCGGGTGTCACTTGATGCAGAACTGGTACGCTGTCGTGAACTTGGTCTTTGGGAAACTGAAACGGGAGCGGGTACGTATCTTAATAAATGGATTCGGGAAGGCTGGTTGCGTGAGATGGACGACATGTTAACCAAAACGGATGCCAGTGAAGTTGCACTTCGTTTTAGTCAGGGGCTTGATGAACGCAGTACAGGAACCACCGCGTCTCATCTTCGAATTGTTCAAGAAGCGGTCAGAGAATTTGCGGTGGCTATTAGCCCAAATATTGATGAGCGTGTCACGCTTTTGGAACATAGAAAAGCTGAAATCCAAAGAGAGATTGATGCCCTGAGAGCTGGCGTGGTGCTTGAACTGACTGAGCTTGAGCAGCGGGAGAGAATTCGTGAGATCTACCAATTGGCCTCTGTTTTAACGGGTGATTTTCGTCGTGTTGAAGATGAAATTCGTCAACTGGATCAGGAAATTCGCATTCAAATTATTGAAGGAGATTCCACCAGAGGGGATGTTCTTCTCTCTGTTTTAGAAAAAGAAGCGCTATTGGCGAAAACGGATGCGGGTAGTGCGTTTGAAAGTTTCTTTGATTTGTTATGCGATCAAAATAGAACAATGGAACTGCGGGATCAACTTCGAAGCATTTTAAATCGTCCCGCAGCAGAACATTTGACTACCCAGCAACGACAGTTCTTAAATCAGCTCATGAGGGAACTGAGCCGCGAGAGTGACAGAGTTTTTCAAATCAGGCGAAGAACGGAAGAGAGTTTGCGTGCTTATATAGAGAGTGGCACTGCGCAAGAAAATCGTGCTGTTGATAGATTGCTTGGTCAATTGGAACGACTCGCCGTTGAATTGAGGAACTCAGGTTATGACTTGCAAACGGCGACAACTCTGTCACTGCCCGTTGGCGCGGCAAGTATTAGCTCTCCTGAAAGCATGCTCCTTAAATCACCTGATGAAAAACTAGATACTTCAGGTGCTGAAGAACAGATCAACTCTCGAGAACCGAGTATGCAGATGCTGGATTGTCTTGATGTTGTTCAAATTCGATTAATCGCTGAGAGAACATTAGCAACGTTAAAAGAGTTTGGCCCAATGACGATTGCATCTGTTGCAAATTATCACCCACTTAATTCAGGGTTGGAGGAGTTAGTTGCCTATTTGCGGGTGGCGAAATCTGTCGGGGCTGCATCATTGGAAGGAAAAGAATCAATTGAAATCAGCGATAAACGGGGAGTTCGCTTGCGGGCGTCTATACCTACTTTTCTGTTGAGTGCCGACCTGTTTCCAGACAGTTTGGATGAATTGGTTCTTTAAATGGTGAAAAGAAAGTGGTTGTAGATTTATATAGTGAGGGTTGAAATGCACAAAGGTAAAAAGTTGAATAAAGATAATGGCATCCTCGCTACCCTTGGGAAGTCTAATTCTGATCCTCAAGAAGAACAGAAAACAGGGTTCTTCGATCAGTTGATAAAACACCATACGCAATCAGAGTATAACCCGCTTACAGATACAGCCGGTGTTGAATCTAATGTTGCTTTTTCGGTTGTTAATCAAAGCCCATCCTGTGACGTTGATGATGTATTAGTCAGTGAGCACGCTGAGAACTCAAACAGTGATATGCCGCCTGATGCGCGTCGGGTGCTGGTTAGTTTGCTGCGTCAGGGCGTTATTTTGTCTTCACAGAAAGCCAAATTGTTTGAATTACTTTGTCGATACCAATCTGCTGTACGCAAACATCTATCAGAAGTCTATTTGAAGTTAGTTTTGGATGAAAAAGCAGGTGTTGCCTTTATAGCTGGCTTTCAAAATGAGGAAGATACTGAATCATTGGGTATAGATGATGACGAGGTTGTCTCTCTGATTAGCCGAAGGACGCTCTCTTTATACGATACATTGTTGCTGTTAGTGCTGCGTAAACACTATCAAGATCGGGAAACATCGGGAGAACAAAGGATTATCATTGATATTGAACGTATAGAATCCCACCTGACACCGTTTTTACCGCTGACAAACAGTACTAAATCTGACCGGAGAAAACTCAAGGGCGCTCTTGATAAAATGGTGACGAAAAAAATATTGAGTTCGGTCCGGGGAAGCGAAGATCGCTTCGAGATTACGCCGGTGATCCGCTATGTAGTCAGCGCTGAATTTCTTGAGAGTATGCTTAATGAATACCTGAACATGGCGAGAGAGAAGGGTATTGAGCTAAATAAAAATGGCGGCGACGCTGTTGATTATCAAGATGAAGGAAAAGAGACAGGAGATGAAAATGACTGATCAAACTCTTTCGGCTAATTCGTTATTTCACGTTGGTCAAATCAGATTAGCTGAACTCTCAGTTTATAACTGGGGGTCATTTAATGGCTTGCATACCGCGTTGATCGATCCTATGGGAACGCTGGTCACTGGAGATAATGGCGCCGGTAAATCGACGTTTATTGATGGCCTTATGGCTTTGCTGCTTCCTGCCGGAAAGGCAACTTTTAATGTGGCCGCGGCTCAAGGTGATCGTTCTGACCGGACTTTACTTTCCTATATGCGGGGAAGTTTTGGATCTGCCCATGACGGAGCGGGGACGAGGGTCAGAAGTAAGCGTGAGTTTGGCGTAGTGACCGGGCTTAGAGCTTTATATCAGGGTGATGATGGTTCAAAAATCACGCTTGCGGCACTTTTCTGGATTACTAAATCGACGAATGTGCTGGCGGATGTGACGCGAGTTTATGTTGTTGCCAAAAGAGACCTGACGCTTAAGGAAATGCTCAATGCTTTTGGCGATGGTAATGCCCGGGCATTCAAGCAATGGTTGCGTGATGACCCGGCGATTACGTGCTGTGATGATAATTTTTCTGATTATCAGGAATTGTACCGAAAGCTTTTGTATATGGACAATAAGAATGCGCCTGCACTGTTGTCACGGGCGTTAGGTCTAAAAAAAATTGATGATTTAACTGGGTTGATTCGTGAGTTGGTACTTGAGCCGAGCACAGTTAAAGATGATGCTAAAAAGGTCGTGGAAGAGTTTGCTGATTTGGTGGCGATTCATAGTCAATTAGTGGATGCAAGAGCGCAAAAAATGCACTTGTCTAAGTTACCCGAACTTAGCTCAATTATCGAAAAAACGACGAGAGAATTTGAAGAATTAACGGCCGAAAAAAATAGTCTTCCGGTTTACTTTGGGGAAGTCTTCGCGCAACTGTGGAGCGAAAAAATTGCCGATATTGAGTCTGAACTCGAAGCACTACTCTTTGAAATTAAGCAAGCGGAAGAGCAGAAAACAGATGCGGATAAGTTGGTTGAGAGAAGGCATGAGGAATACCTTCAGTTTGGTGGGGATAAAATAGAGTCGCTTCGAAAGGAAATTGGTCATACCCAAACTCAGTTGAATCGGGTGGTTAGGAATTCATCGCAATATCAAACTCATGTTAATGAGCTGTCTCTGCCTTCGGTATTGGAGGAGGCTGTATTTCTTAAAAATCAATCCGCGGCATCAGCCAGACTTGCCTGTATTCAACGAGACGAGGAAGAGTATCAGGACAAGTTTGCCGCCATCAGTGCTAAATTCAGTGAGCTACAAGCCAATATCCATGATATCTCTCAGGAAATCCGGGAAATCGAGGCAAGGCCGGATTCCAATATCGATGTGAAATATCAGCAACTGCGGGATGAACTGGTTAATTCCTTAGAATTAAGTAAAGACCAATGCGTATTTATTGGTGAGCTTATCGACGTCGAAGATAGTGAAAAAATCTGGCAAGGCGCGATAGAGAGGGCGTTAGGCGGGTTACGAACAACGCTTGCTGTGCCACATCATTGTTATTCGATGGTGACTCGCTGGTTAAACGTCCGGCATACAGGTTTACATGTCCGTGTTCAAGTTGTGAATGATTCTGCGATTAACCGGGGTCATTCGGCGGAGTTTAAGCCTGATGGTTATTTAAAGAAACTGGTATGGCGTACTCACCCTTATCGAGAGTGGCTCAAGCATTATTTGCAGCGATTTGACCTGCAATGTGTCTCGAATACGGAAGAATTGGATAAGACCCCGTTTTCGATGACACAACAGGGGCTAATGCACATGGATAAGGGGCGCTTTGAGAAAAAGGATCAACACCGAATAGATGACAGAAGACGCTGGTGTTTGGGTTTTTCAAACAAATCACGTTTAGCCATTCTTAATAACGATAAAAAAGAGTTAACTCTGCAATTGGCGGAAACCGAGAAAAAGGTGAGTCAGGCCCGTCAAGATTTGAATACTGTTTCTGATCGTAAAATACTTTGGGAGAAGATCCAAAGTTATTGTTGGGATGATATTAACGCCCCTTATTGGCACGAAAAGCTTTCGGATTTGCAGGCTGACCTTAAGGTATTAGAACAGTCAGGCGGCGATCTTGATAAGGCCAGAGAGCGTTGGGAGTCGGCGAAAGAGCAGTTAGTTCAAATCCAATCGGTATTAAATCAGCTCAACTCTGATTCTGGCGGCGTCAAAAATACGCTGAAAAATGCAAAAGAGGAATGGAGCAAAGCGCAGGCAAAAGCATCAAAAGGATTACCTGATTCAGCCAGACAATTACTTGCTATGCGGGTTGGCGTGCTTAGTACAAATGATTTAAGCCAGATGTCTGAATTGGTGTCGAAGGTTGAAGAAGATTTGGAGCGTTTGTTAGATATTAGTCGAAACAGTAAAGACAGAGCGGAAAGGTCCGCCATCAGCATTATGGTTTCATTCAGGTCTAACGATAAATGGCAAGTCTTCACGGTTGACTGGCAAAGTAATATTGGCAGCCTGCCTGACTATCTTAATCATTTACAACAACTGGAAGAAGAAGGGCTTCCCAACCTTGTGGAGCAGTTTATTGAACGTTTGAATAAGCATGCAACGCAGTCGCTAGCGCGGATTAAAACTAAGCTTGAATCTGAACGGGAAGATATCCTTGAGCGGATTGATATCATTAACCGGGTCCTCAAGCGTACCGAGTTTCGAGCAGGGACACATTTAAAGCTAGGCTCAAAGAGAGAGAAATTCCCACATGTTAATGAGTTTGAACAGCATTTGCGTAAGGTGCTTAGTCAGGTAACCAGTGATGACCATGAAGCTCGGTTTCGTCAATTGGCTAAGGTAGTTGAAATACTTGGGAAAGCAAGTGCGCCGGGTTCCTCAAATACATTGGAAAGTTTAAGGTTACTTGATCCTCGTTATCAGATGTCATTTTATGCCGAAGAGTTGGATAGTAATACCGGTGAGATTCGTGATGTATTGGAGTCATCCAGTGGAAAGTCAGGTGGGGAGAAAGAGTCATTTGCGGCGACTATTGTAGCGGCAAGTTTGGCCTATGTTTTGACGCCAGATGGTTATGATCGACCAGTTTACTGTACTGTTTTCTTGGACGAAGCATTCTCAAATACGGCTGAAACGGTAAGTCGGCGGGTGCTCCGAGTATTTAGAGAGCTTCACATTCACGTTAATTTGATCACGCCTTATAAAAACTTGAATCTGGCAAGAGAATCGGCTCGTTCACTACTCATTGCGGAAAGAGATCAGGAAAACCATGACAGCCATTTATGTGAAGTGACTTGGGAAGAGATTGACCGGAGAATGGGCGAAGAGAAGGAGAAAAAGTTGCCTGATGAGGCTGCTAATCTGGGGATCGAGCTTGAGAAACTGACATGAAAAAAGGGCAGTATGAGGTGCGTTGGGGGTTATTGCCGGCGCAAGTTAAGAGCATTATTAGACAGCGTGAGTGGGATAACCGTTCCTCACTAAAAGACCGGCTACTGGGCAACAAGGCATTTCCTATTCGCGTTGGCTTGAAACCACCCAAAGGGAATTCTGCCATATTAGATATCGCTCATTTTCAACGATTTATTGATGAGTGGAGATCATTTCCCTATCAAGATGTTGTGGAGTGGTCTTCCAAAAATTTCCGGGAACTATCTGAGCAACGAATCCCGACTTTTGTTGTCATTGAATCAATGCGACATTTGATTCAATTTTTAGGGAATGATGCCCTTTCCCGAAGTAAGGTATGGGAAAGAAATATGAAGCCATTTTTGCGGATTGATAAAGATCTCTATCCTGCATTGGTTAAATGTATAGATATTGTGGAAAAACTCTCGTTGAGAGACGCGGAATTATTGGCAAAATTGCTGCCACAATTAAAGCAAGGCTTAGGGGAAGGACAATATTTAAGAGCACTGCCGCTCATTGGGATTGATACTAAGTTTCTTGAGAACCACCAAATCCTGATCGAAGAGTTAGCCGATATCATTCACAAGGGGGCTGTTTCGGCGTCAGGGGGCCTTATCGCTTGGTTGGGGTGTGCAATAAATCCCAAAGGTTGGTTAACTATCAGGCCGCTTTGCCATGCCGCGACTGCGGCGCTTGGGGGAATGCCGATACTACAAATACCCGGCGAATTACTTAGAAAACATGAACTACCGGCATCGAATATTCTAGTAGTAGAAAATCTACAGTCTGGTTTGTCATTACCCGAAATGCCTGACACGATAGCGGTGATTGGCGGCGGGAAAAACATTGCTTGGATGGATGCGGCATGGTTGAGAAGTAAACGTGTAGGATATTGGGGAGATATTGATACTTGGGGGTTGTTTATTCTCAGTGATGCCAGAAACAAGTTTGTAGATATTGAGCCTCTGATGATGGATGTTGAAACCGTTAAAGCTCATGAAGATAGAATGGTTCCTGAACCAAATCCAGTTGAATCCAATCCTTCATCGCTAAATGAAGATGAAACAAATTTGTTTAATAATCTTATCTCTGGCCGGTTCCAATCTTCACGTTTAGAGCAGGAGCGTCTTTCATCTGATTACATTAGAAACAAGCTTATGAATTGGCTGTCCTAACTATATACCTAACTACAGCAGCCGCCAGACACGATATTTTTTCCATATTATCAAAAATCATCACTTTCTTGGTGTACATCGAAACGGTGCGTGATTAGATTGGCGAATGCTTGGCTTGCAGCGCTTCGATATGCACCGCTGCGCCACAATAGCACCGCATTACGCTGTGGTAACGTAGGTTGAATTGCGATGGAATAGAGTCCGGCCTGCTCGTGGGCTATGACATCAGGTAACAAAGTTGCGAGTCGTCCTCGACGGACAATTTCTACGATTGCACTGATGGAGTTGACCTCAATTGCAATACGCGGTGTGATTCCTTGTTTCTGGAAGTACAAATCAATATGGCTCCGCGTTGCAAAGTCTTTACTTAGCAAAATCCGCCGTAAACCCTCGACAGGGCGGGGAGCAGTCACAGAAATAGATCCGGCCTTACGTTGAAGCGCTTGGAAAGCGCTTTAATATGCGCAATCGTTAATGAGCGCTTACCAGATAGAATCTGGCTGACAAGTGATTTGGAGCCAATTTCTTCTTTCAGGTCTGAGTAAGAGAGCCTGTATTGATCCATCAACACACGCAGCGCTGCTACACCGGTTGGTATGTCATCCACTGCTTTATTAAATGCAGCAAAGCGTTCATTGTTGTTTTCATACTCAGCGATTTTAGCAAAATCCGCCGTAAACCCTCGCCCAATGCGGGCGGTGATATAAGGCGAAAAGCCCGCAGGGCTCTCAGGTTATTAACCATCACGTTCACTGGCAGCCCGGGGGGGACACGGCCCCAAAAAGCGGTTAAAATACATAAACTATCCCGATGAGCGCTGATGATGTTAAGAGCCACCAAAGTCCGCATTTACCCGACACCCGAACAGGCTGATTATCTCAATGCTCAGTTCGGTGCAGTTCGTTTCGCGTACAACAAGGCGCTGCACATCAAGAAGCACGCTCATCAACGCCACGGGGTGAACCTCAGCCTGCGTAAAGACCTCAAGCCCTTACTGTCAGTGGCAAAAAAGTCCCGCCGGTATGCCTGGCTCAAAGCGTATGATTCCATCGCCTTGCAGCAGGCGGTGATTAACCTCGATATGGCGTTTTCCCACTTTTTTAATCCGAAGCTGAAAGCGCGCTTCCCGACATTCAAAC